>NZ_CAADGZ010000001.1:0-128022 GCF_900696675.1 uncultured Candidatus Kuenenia sp.
ATAATTCCATCAACTTATTCATAAGTAGTGTCCTCCAAATTGTCTGATTACTATTTACGAGGATACTACTATACTTTATAATAAACTAAAAATCACCTTTTTGGTTGCGGCCAAAGGCCGCGCTAGGTGATCTGTGGTTCCATTTTCGTATTTTTTATTTCTTTCCTGCCTGCCTGGTTTCTTGCTATGCCTGCTTAGACTCTTTACTGGGCTGTTTTTTTAAGCAATAATCCTACAGTCATAATTTCATCATTATAGCCAAAACGTGTCGTAATCCATGTGTCTTTCGTAAAACACACAACCGTTGTTTTGTAGCGCTTTTCCTGAGTTTCTGTAACGGAAACAGAAATATCTTCTCCCACAATTACCAGTGGTATGGAAAGGTACATCTCACCGTATTTTTCAGCAATTTTGGTCTTTACTCCTCCAGCAATCATATTGAGTACTTCACCCACTGCATCTTTTACTTCAGTGGACAATGTTGTTTGCTCTTCCATCAGCATATTTGAAGCAACTTGTAATGCAAGCTCCTTTGTACAAAATAAACTTACAATGCCATGGTATCTGCCGGTGAAGCTTATCATGCATACCACATCGCTTTTTATTTTAGTCTCGTCAACCAGTGCATACTCTTTGAATTTCATATCCATCATAATCATTGTTTCAAATAATGATGTTGTTGCTTCCCTGATATCAACGGATATGTTTTCTGCAACGGCATTGAGATCTATAGGCTCATCCGCCTTGTTTGTTACGTCTGTTCCAATTGTTTGCAGAGTACAGGCGTTATCGCCTAAGAGTATATCCGTTTGTTTTTCATAGATTGCGGCGGTTTCATTCTCTGCATTTTCCTTTATGACACTATCTTCCGGCAAAATATCTTCTTTTGGTTTTTCAGCAAAAATGCCTTCTGTGTTTTCTGTTTCCAGTATCAGGGAAACCTCCTTTCTGAAATCCTCGTTATCACTGTTTCCTCCGCTAAGGTCTTTTTTGTTTTCATTTATCCGGTTATTTTTTTCACCATGAGTCTGCCGTCCGTCTTCACAAAATATATTATCAATATTAAGTAATAGTTTTAGTTTTTCCTTTATTTTTGCAATTCCCAGAAAAAAATCGGCGTCAATGTTGCTTTTCGATTGGGGAAAAGGCTCCATATCATCGGCGTTCACAACGAGCACCTCCGATACCATATCAACGATTATCCCTTTCAGACCATTGCATGTCTCAACGATAATGATACATCTGCCGTCTCCGGCCATTGATTCCCGCATTCCTAATTTTAACCGCAAATCAATGACAGGAATAATCTTGCCGCGGAGATTTATTATGCCTTTTACATATTCAGGGGTTTTTGGCACAGGCGTAATTTTTACCATCCTAATAATCTCTTTTACCCTTAAAACTTCTATGCCATATTCTTCCCCGCATATTTCAAATGTAAGATACCTTGCTTCCTGTTCAGATACGTTCGAAATGTTTAATGTATTTTTTTTTGTTAGTAATTGTTGCATACAATAAGCCGTTCTTAACTATGTAAATGCTATTTCAGTAAATTAATGGGGATATCCCGCTATTTTCTGCCAGCAGGATGTTTGATAAAAAAGAATAAAACGGTACGTGTTGCCATACGTAAAGTTTTACGATTATGTCATAACATGCAGGTATTTTCAATTACATTCATTTTTTAATAAAGTCCTCCTTGCAGGATATGAAACCTAAGATTTCATGAGTTATACCGTTTTTGGCGGGTAAAATTCCGCAGATTATCCCTATTATAATTGCGGAGGAGTTTTTGAAACACCTTCTGCTTCTTCAAGCTTTCCTTCGGAAATTTCTTCTTCCAGTTTTACCACTTCACGAAAAGCAATTCCTTCCTTCCAGAGAAAGAAAAAACCCATAGTTGTGGCAGGGAAGATAGATATTGCCCACAAAATAATAGCATAACTCTGAGCTAACGTTGTTTCTATGCCAAAGATATGCAGCGATTTTAAAACGGCAATGTGAAAAACGCCGATATAGCCAGGGGCTTGCGGCAGTGCTACTGCCAGGGCAAGGCAAACAGCAACAAGACATGCCCCGGCGAAAGGAAGCTGCAAATCGAAGGCAAACCCCAGTATATAGATTTCTATTCCACCCATGAGCCATACAATCAGTGATAAGATAAGTATCCATATCGTCTTTGATTTATTTTCCAGTATTTTCAGGCCAAATACGAATGAATCATACAGGTTGAAAATTTTATCTTTAAGTTTGTGGGGAAGAAATGAACACCATGTGGTGAGTATGTTTTTAAAAAAAAGTGGTTTTGCAACGATAAGAAAAAGCAGGATAATGGTCATGCTACCAAAAGCGGCAAAGACTTCTGTCCATTTTTTTAATGAAGGAATTATCGACCCTCCCGTTTTTACCACATCAGTGGTTATTAATTCGAAAGACGGGATATGATGGGAGGTATCAGGATTGGGAAGCAGGAACAACGTTGCAACGGCAAAGAGAATGAGTCCCAGCATGTCGAAAATTCTTTCAACAACAACCGTTGCAAACGAGGTAGAGAATTTAATGTTCTCTTTTTTATAAAGGAGAAACGGCCGTAATACTTCTCCAACCCTGGCAGGAAGTATATTGTTTGCCATGAAACCAATGGAAGTAATCGATAGCAAGCTCCACGGGGAAATTGGTTTTATGTGCGACAGCAGACCCTGCCATCGAAATGCCCGCACCACATAGAGGAGAAGCGCCAATATCGTAGCGGGGATTATGAACCAATAATTTGCTGCAATTAACGCATTCTTCAAAGATGCCCATTCTATGCTTCGTATGAATAGCCATGAACAACCCAGACTTACGATAATGCTCACAATAAATAGGATGTTTTTCTTGCTCAATGTTGTTTTTGCCTTTCGTAAAATATATTTTTGTACGACTCAGAAAAAGTAGTAACACTTTAGTTCTTTGAAAAATTTCAATACTCGCAGTGTAGGGGCTAAGCATTTGCCATAAATTGTCATAAATGCGTTCAAGCCCAAACAGAGCAAATGCTTCGCCCTTATTTTTTCAGAAAACTAAAGTGTTACAAAAAGTATGGTTTTAAGTATGCGCCCGTATGGCTTGTTTTTATTTTAGAAATTTTCTCCGGCGTTCCGCATCCGATTACATATCCCCCTTCATTGCCCCCTTCAGGGCCAAGGTCGATAATATAATCGGAGGATTTAATAATATCAAGGTTATGTTCCACCACGATGAGAGAATGTCCCGCCTGAAGCAATCTTTGAAAACAATTCAGTAATTTCTGAATGTCATCCATATGCAGGCCGATGGTTGGTTCGTCAAAGACAAAGAGCATTGACTCCATATTTTCCTGCGATATATACGTGGATACCTTGAGACGTTGCGCTTCACCCCCCGACAAGGTTGTTGCTGGCTGACCCAATTTTAAATAACCTAGCCCGGTTTCCTGCAAACACTTCAATACCTTTGTGATATTCACAGATTCACGAAAAAATTCAATTGCTTCATCCACCGTTATGCTCAGAACTTCATGGATATTTTTATTTTTATATTTCACCTCTAGTACTTTTTTGTTAAACCGCTTTCCGCCGCATTTCTCACATGTGACAAAGATATCAGCAAGAAATTGCATATCAACCTTTACATATCCCGCGCCTTCGCAAAACTCACATCTTCCGCCGGCAATATTAAAAGAGAATGAACCGATGGTCAATTTGCGCGCTTTTGCCTCCCTCGTGAAGGCAAAAAGTTTTCTTATTTCATCGAATATTTTTATATACGTTACGGGATTAGAACGCGGTGTGCGCCCAATAGGGGATTGATCAACGAGAAGGATGTCATTGATAAACCTCTCACCTTCAATGGCCGTATGTTTTCCCACAAACCCTGAATAAATTCCCAGCTTCTTTTTCAGTGCGCCGTAAAGAGTATCCTGTACGAGCGTGCTCTTTCCCGACCCCGAAACGCCCGTCACACAGACTAGCATATTAAGCGGAAATGTGACATCGATATTTTTTAAATTATTTTGCGACGCACCTTTTAAAACGATAGCCTTTCTGGAAGGCTTTCTCCGGGAAGAAGGTATTTTTATCGCCTTTTCTCCTTTTAAATACTGCCCAGTCAGAGAACAGTTATTTGCGGGCAGTTGTGCAAAGGCGCCATGATAAACAAGCCTCCCTCCGTTTTCTCCGGCGCCGGGTCCTAAATCAATAATCATATCTGAGGTCTTTATAACTTCCGCATCATGCTCCACCACAACAACGGTATTTCCAATGTCCCTTAACCGCTTCAGTATATGAATCAACCGGTCAGTATCCCTGGGATGTAGCCCTACGCTCGGTTCATCCAGTATGTACAAGGTGTTTACCAGAGAAGAACCTAATGATGTGGTAAGATTTACCCTTTGGGCTTCACCGCCTGATAACGTACGAGTCATACGGTCCAGAGTGAGGTATCCGAGTCCGACCTTGATCATATAGCCAAGACGTTTTGTTATCTCCTGCAGGATTAAGTGCGCAATATTTCTTTCATAGTCAGAAATCTGCAGCTTTTGAAAGAACATGTGCGCCTGTTCTATGGTCATAGTGCAAACTTCCGCAATATTTCTCTGCTGAATTACTATGGTAAGCGCCTCTTTTTTCAATCGGGTTCCTTCGCAGGTGCGGCACACATTATAGCCCCTGTATTTGCTAAGGATAACACGAACGTGTATCTTGTATTTTCGGCCTTCCAGCCAGTTGAAAAATTCGTTAATACCGCAAAAATCCTTTGTTCCTTCAAAAAGCAGATTCAACTGTTTTTTTGTCAATTTCCGGAAAGGAACATCCATGGGAATGTCATATTTTGAGGCGGCAGATTCAAGTTCCTCATACAACTCCCTGTATGCGGGGGTATTCCAGGGAACTATCGCACCCTGTTCAAGAGATTTCTCTTTATCGGGAATAACGGCATCCATATCTATGTCTATCGTGTGACCGAATCCCTGGCATTTGGAGCATGCCCCTATTGGATTATTAAAGGAAAATAAGGCAGGGGACGGTTCGGGGTATTCAATTGCACAATAACTGCAAAAAAACTTTTTGCTATATTTCATTTCAACCCATGGTGAATCCTGAATGCGCACAAGATCATCTGTTGATGGTTTTATCGCTTCACTGGAAAGCGCATCGTTAGTATAAAAGATACTTAAGTGCCCTGAACCCATACGGTATGAGGTTTCCAGAGAATCGATAAGGCGGTCTTTTATTGTGTATTTTACAACCAGCCGGTCGATAATTCCGTACACGGTCTTTGCGGCACGGATGTCAAAACTGTTTTGTTCGTTCGTGATGTCAACAATGTCGTTATCAGCCAGGATTCTCACTATGCCGCGTTCTTTCAGGAGATTTATTTGTTCCTCACCCGAAATTTTTTGGCTGATATTGAGAGGAAATGTGACTAGAAATTTCGTGCCCTCCGGCAAGGAGAGTATAAATTCTACAATATGCGAAACAGTGTCAATCCGTACCTGCCGCTTGCAGCTTTTACAATACGTCTTTCCAATGCGGGCATAGAGCAACCGCAGGTAATCGTTGATTTCTGTTGCGGTGCCTACAGTCGAACGACGGTTTTTTACAGGATTTTTCTGCTGAATAGCGATTGCAGGCAGGATACCTTCTATGTGATCGACATCAGGCTTGTCCATTTTTTCAAGAAATTGCCGCGCGTAAGCAGAAAAAGATTCCACATACCTTCTTTGTCCCTCTGCAAAAAGGGTATCAAATGCAAGGCTGGACTTGCCAGAACCGCTCACACCCGTAATGACAACTAATTTGTTATGTGGAATTTCAACGTCAATATTTTTTAAATTATGTACACGTATACCGCAAGCGACAATAGAGTGTTTCATTTTTTGTAAGTTCTTGTATATTTGTTAAAAAGCAATTATCACTACAGCGACATTTTATTCTTACGTCCTGCACAAGAATATGATAAGTTTTCCCCCATAATGTGGTGTGGGTAAAATCCGTCAAGCAGTAGGATGGATTAAGGCGCGGTTTTTTCGCACCGAATCCAACAATTATTAATATGGAAAGGTGGATTCGCTGTCGCTTAATCCACCCTACGCGTTTGAAACACCAAATGAAACAACATAGTATTTGCAAGCATGGTGTATTAACCCTGACAGGGTTCCAAACCCTGTCAGGGTAGTTTCTTTCATTTTCAGATGAAGTATACAAAAAATTGCCGCAATATCTGAAATAAAAATACCGTTGTAGTGTTATAGCTGGGAAGGTGAATTCGCTATCGTTTTAACCCACCCAACCATAAAATAAAATCAGTGCCACCCTATTAACAACTTAGAATTCACATTTTATAAGCATCTTGAGTATATTACAACTTTCTCATGTTTGTCCGCATTTAATAAAAAAAGCCCATGATATTATACATATCATGGGCTTTTTATTTTTGTATGCCGTCGCTCTTTTACTTGGAGATTGTCTTTTCAATCCCGGCTAATCTGCGTAAACGAGCAGCTTCTGCCTGTATCCTTGTCATTTCCATCATCATAGGAGCCTGTCCCCACCACCATGAAACATCCTGCTGGGCGTGTGCAGTTCCTTTGTACCCCTGTAGTTTATACCAGAACCATAATCTGTTGTACATATTTTCGATGTCAGACGGATTATCCTGCATTTGCAAGAACATACCATAGACGCCAAGAATAGGTCCTACAACAGGGAATTTACCCTGGAGCGTCTTAAATGCATTATAAACCGGTTCGCCAAGGAAATCCGCACTAAGTTCTTTAACAATCCCATCGCTTAACGGATAGGGATCTCTGTTCGCTGCATCAGGATATAAAAGACCATCAGCAATCAGGTCTTCAACGATTTTTTGCGCCTGATCAGCAAGGGTGTGCGCCTGAAACATGAATTGATCCAATGATTTCAGGTAGGTATCCGCAAAACGGTCGCTATGGCACTTAGCGCAAACCTCTAACCAATATGACCTCTTGGCAACATTTTCCTCTGAGTAAATATCGATCTTATCTGCGATGATCTTAATTCCGTAAGGATAGTCCTTGAGCGAAGAGGTATACTCTAAGTTAGAAGGCGGAACCGTTCCCATACGCCAAATACCCTTCATAACAGGATTATGAATAAATCTGCCATGTTTTTCGTACATGTGGCAGTACTGACATGTAGGCGTACGATAATCCTCTCCGGGACGAACTTCTACGAGTGGCTTTGTAAAGTCGTAATGTTCTTCCTCTTTTTCATAAATCTTGCCATGTTTTGATTCGCCATAGGATTCTGCATCAGGATGATCAGGACCCATATGGCACGTCATACAGGCTTCTGGCTGCCTGCCCTCTACAGCGCTGAACTTGTGCCTGGTATGACAAACATCGCACTTTTCAGCCCCGGAATGGCACATATCACAACCATGCTGTCCATATAAATAGCCCCTTCTCGCAGCCTCTGCATACCAAGGAACTATAGTATTCGCCTCCCATGATTGTAAGTGGTTTGGGCGGCCAACCTCTCTTTCCCTGAGGAATTCATCAAACTGCTGCCTATGACATCCGCCGCATACTTCACCGGTAGGCATCCTTATCTGATTCTTTTCCGTATCGGCATGGCAATCAAAGCAGTGTACCTCGTCTAGAACCCTGCCGACGTTTTTCTCTATCTGGGCGGTCTTGCTTGAAAGATAGGGGGTGCTTTTTGGATGTTTATGTCCGGAACTCCTCCAGTCCGCTACTATGCCTGGGGTGGCTTCCTCGTGACATATAACGCACAAATCCCTCCTCTCCTGTTCAATGAAAATTGAATGGTCCAGATTTTCCATTGGTTCATAATGTCTGTTCGGCTGCCAGTACATATCCAGCATCTGTGCCTTAAAGTACTTGGTAAATGGACCTGAACCCTCACTCAGCCCAACATTGTCTTTGTAAACTGCCTGGTACCAGGCAGGCGTATCCTTATACAAATCTGGCGGTGGAATCTCTTCGGTTTTTTGTTCTGTAGCCCAGGCTACATTTGACTGGCCCGAAGTCCATTCCACTATAGCGGGCAACATCACAGCAAACGCAACCATGCCCAATAATATCTTTTTCATTTCAAAACACCTCCGTATGGTCAACATTTAAAGACAGAAAACTATTAATTTTTTATTTTCTACATTTCTCTGGTTGAACGAGTGACATAACATAATGGGTTAAATACCATCTTTCGTCATCGCTAAGTTCTTTCGCGAAAGAAGGCATTGGTGTTCCGTTCAAGCCCGTGGTAAATCTCAGATAAACATCAGTTGGCGAATTGCCGCCTTTAAACTTACCAGTAGTAAAATCGAATGGTTTTATCGGAAATCCAAAATCGTCTTCCTGTTCCGATGCGCTTGGGCCGTCTCCGCGACCTTCAACACCATGACACTTCCAGCATTCTAATTTTTCTTCATATATTTTTTTCCCTGCCAAAATGGTTCTTTCTGTCGGTCTCAACGGCAGACCAACATCAACGGAAGGTTCCGGTTCGCGATACTCGAAGGCTTCTGAAAAACTCTTGAGAACCGGCACTACGGAAGCACGTTGCTCCTCGGTTAAAATATCCCAGGGAATCATGGTAGAATTTGGTACACCATATGATATCGTCCTATAAATATCTTCATCTGTAGGAAGCGAACCGCTTGGTGTCGTCCTAAACTTATAAGCCCCCAGTGTGAAATTGCGAGGTTTGGGGAGCATCGATCTTGAAAGTAGTCCATCCCCGCCACCCTCTTCACCATGGCAAGGGGCACAATACTTCTTGTAAACATTTTTTCCTTCTTCAGTAACTTCTTTGGGAATTTCAATTGCTGATGCAGTATTAGGGCGCATGACAACAGTCAGCACTGCACAGGAAAATACTGCGGCGCTCAGAAAGCCAAATGTATAAAATAAACCCTTAGGTTTCATATCAGCAAATCCTCCTTTCCGGTTGCGAATGTAAAAAAAACCTAATTAAAAATCACCCGTCATTGTTACAATGTTCATTTCCCATTAATTCTGCTCATAAACAATCTCTATACTTTCTGTTTTTCTCGGCCGTATCATTACCTCCTTTTCTCGTTTTCCTAATTCTTCATGCCATACCCTAAACACATAAGTGCCTTCAGGAATATCGCATATTTCAAAATATCCGTTCCTATCCGTTACATCAAAATAAGGATGCCCAAAAACAACAATCCAGGCATATTCATGGTGTATATCACAAGACAGTTTTATCGTCTCAGGATAATCAAATTTTTTCAAGACTCTTTGTTTATACGACATGCCAAGATTAAAAGGTTGATTTCTCATTGATTTGGTATGAATGTTGTGCATTTCCTCATCACCATTCAGCAAATCAACCGTTGTGCCGGCGAGTATAGCCGTTACACGAGGAACGAATACCCCCCTTTGCTGATCTATGACGGGATGAATTGGCGGGACTATCCCCTTTTTTCCCCGCACAATATTAGAAATAGAGACGATGGCATTCTTCACACCGTTGTTTACCCTGTTTACTTCTAGCTTTTCAGAAATAACCTGGGAAGATTTCGGCAATTCCCACCCTGCATATAAGTCTATTGAAGGCATCCCGGCGTCCCCCCCACGGATGACATATCCGGTAATGCATCCCCCATCCTGCACCTCTACCACGGTATAATGCTCACCTGCCAGCATCTCTTCTGAACAAAAAAGAGTGCAATAAAAAAACCACGCAAAAATACACAAAGATAAAGATAGTGTTTGTTTCATTCAGCCCCACCGTTTTCCAAAAAATTTAACAATCCTTTGTAAACGGACAAAAACCGTTCCCTCGCCGGACAAAAAGAAATGAAAGTTGAAATATCCCATAAGTTGCTGATTTCAAACACATTAAACCATGCAAATATGCCTGCTTCACACGCCGTTCCCGCAAAAGCAATTTCAACTATGAAATGTTGCTTTCAAAAATACAAATCCCATTAAACACCCTTTGCAATATATATTCGCAAGACAAGTCAAATCTAATAGTAAAACCCGAAATGCTAAATACGAATCCACTTCCTGCATCCACGCCAGCGGGGAACATTCTCCCCCTTTGGGGGAGGTAATGAGGAAAATTTCTGCTTGTTCCCAAACTCTCTGTTTGTAACGAGTCTAGGAAATATTCAAAACCCGGTTTTTAATTGGGACTTTGTATTTTGAAAATCGTTTCGTATTTCGTACTTCGAATTTCGTATTTTTTATTTATTGTTTGTTTGGTCTGCCTATGCCAGCTACCAAATCATTGAAGGGTTTTTTGCAGCGGGCTATCCCCGATGCTAACGACCTCTTTCACCCTATTATTTCCGTCAGAAAAAACAAGATAACTGTATTTCCCATAATGTTGAATTTTGTATCCTGCTTTATTTATCGCTTCGGGGCTAAATCCCGCAAACAAAGCAATCCCTTTTTCCTTATGAGAAGGATGCTTTATTGTTACCAGAAAGGCATCCTTTTTATCGCCGTACATAACGGTATCAGCGCCAAAGGCATCTTTTGTGAGCGATAATCCCACGGGTAAGTTATTTTGAACGAGTTTGCTTATTTTGTTTTCTTCCACGCCACCCAGTATAAACAAGCTTGTTTGCGCTATTTCCACTTCGGTAATTTCGGTATCCGCCTTAATAGAATCCCGTTCATTCGCCAGGATATGCGCCAGTTTCTTATATTCCACCTTCATGGAATCTTCACAATTTGCCGGATAGATGATAATTTTACTGTCTCCCATTACAAGGTCTATCGTAGGAGGAATCTCATCCGCATGCAAGCGCCGGAAGACCTCTGTGTAAGGATCTATCGCAATGTTTTCGGGGCGGGATTTTACCGGCAGGGAAATACGGTCAGAAGCGTTTTTTATTTCGGCGGTCGTATGAAAAATGCCCTCCTCCAGTTGTACGTAGACAGGCAAATGAAGACGATACGGTTCGTTCGTTTTTTGCAGGATTTCAGCCTTTACAACCCACGCATTTCCTTCCTTATTAACAGTCGTTTCACCCAATTCGATAACGGGGGCGCCTTTTTTGTTCACCCACTGATCAAAAAACCACGCCAATTCCAGGCCGCTCACTTTTTCAAATACCTTTTCAATATCCTCCCAATTTGCACGCTGCCAGAGCATATTTTTATAAAAATCTCTGAGTGCCTGGTAAAAAACTTCGTCACCCAGCATTTTTCTCAGCATATGGAAAACCATCGCCGTCTTTCCGTAGCCAATAGCCTGCGTTGCCTTGTCGCTTCTGCCTAGAAACATTTTTAGAGGAAAATCATTCTGTGTGGTCACATAATGGGTATATTTTCTGCAAATCTCGTTACGATAGGCCATTGCTGCAGAGTCACCTTTTATTTCCTTATAATAGTAATCCGCCATATAGGTCGTCAGCCCCTCGCACCAGTTCCCCCGTGTATCATCAACAAAAACAGAGTTTCCCCACCAGTTATGCAAAACTTCGTGTCCTAATGAAATGTCAACAATGAAGGGAAGCTTCACGACTTCGCTGCCCAAGAGGGTAAATGACGGCATGCCATAACCTGTTTGAAAGAAGTTTTCAACAATGGCAAATTTTTTATACGGGTATTTTCCAATTAAATCCTGGTATATATCCAGGTATCGTTTTGTTGCATCCAAATATGTATCAACCAAGGGCTGTTCTTCCGGATAAAAGTAAGCGTAAATGTCAATATCATTATGCCTCACGGCCGTCACTTTATATTTCCCCGCCACAAGGCTGCACCCCTCGGACACATTGTCTTCCTCCCACGTTATAGAAACTTTATTATCTTCTGTTTTTTTACTCACAAGAATCCCTTGGGTTACGGCCTCACATTCTTTCGGCATAACGACGGTAACCTTGAATTTTGCCAGAGAATCCGGCATATCGGGATACCATCTGCATGCAGGACTCAAATAAACGCCATATTCTCCAATAATGCCGGAGGTAGCGCCAATGTCTTCTCCGCTGAAAGAGTCAGGCAGTGCAGGAAGAATTCCTTCATATTTGATGTCAAAACAAATAGTTTCCTTGCTTTTTACCGTTGCCGGGACGGTGATCTTCATTGTTTGAGCATTTCCCGCTTTTCCCGGCTTAAATGCCAGATCCTTACCGGAAGACGCTATTGACGTTACCTTAAACGACTTGTTGATGAGAAACAGCACCTCATTGCTCTCGCCCTTTTGCACACACACATGATCCTCCGCTATGAGTTTATTTTCATTCAGAGAGAATTCGACATCAATGACGTGGCTTTTAATGCTGCTACTTACCCCTCTGGCATGCACATCCATGGATATTACACTCAACAAAACAGAGAGAAGAGGCACTATTCGATACATTGACCTGATAATCAAAAACATGTTTTCCACAATAATCCTTTATAAAAAATGGTTGTATTGTCTTAAACGCTGCTACTGTAGCAAATGCCGGAACAATTATCAAGGAAACAGAAAAAATATCTGTTTTTATGGCCATACCTCGTTCAAAGCAGATGTAAATAAACCGTTCAGTTGGTCTACTGAGCGTTGGTCTGTGTCATCTGGAAATTGTTTGCCTTCAAGCCGTTTAATTTCTATATCTATAAAATCACTTATTACCGGAATACGCGGTCCATAATCTAATTCTTCACCCTGCTCCTTGGATTTTACCAGCGATTCGATTTCCTGTTTCAATTTCCCCGGATTAAAGAGTTGATTTACCATTTCCCTAAACTCCGTTGGCACAACACCCCACCCTCTTTCAAGCCAATTAATAGCTAATATGGGACGAAGAACGTAAAAATACTTTTTTATCCAAACCTGTTCCCCTTTTAGATATTCACGATAGTTGCCGCGCGCCATATGCAGATAATGATACATGCAGGCTTTGGGCGAATAATAGGTCTCCGCCAATTGTCTCATCTGCGAGGTAGTGGAATACTTTTCCCAATAAACGATTGGAGAACCCAACCACTCCAAAAGCGGCGGATTCGATTTGCGAAACAGCCACAAAGCCTTGCGTAAATCCCAGCCACTCAAATCTATCTGATCATTGATTGGACGTTCAATAACATCCCGTTTCTGTTCCAGGTCGATGGACAAGTACCAATCTTTGGGATGAAGGTATTAAAAACGCACATCAAAATCACTATTGGCAGAAGGAAACCCCCAAGCCCTGCTTCCCGACTCACAAGCGTACAGAATTTTTACGCATTCTTGGTTTTCAACATTATTTAATCTGGTTATTATTTCTTCTTTCATATTCCGGCCTGAACCTGCCAAATGTCACATTCTCATATGTTTTTATTTTAAGAAAAATTGTTGTATCAATCTCATCAGTATAATAACGGGCAAAGATTTCTGCCATTAACCCTACCCCATTATCCATAATGGGCGTAAGTGTCTTTGCAACTGAATGTTTTATGTAGCCGAGTCTACCAAAACCTTCTGTTTCTATAGCTATTGCATTTTCGTCATGTTGATTATCTGGTTCACGAACAAGTTCAACCATTTGATCATTAAGATATTCATCAAGGCTTAAATATTTTGCCCATCCTATAAATCTCATGCCTGCGATATTGGTGATTATGTTGCCTTTGTGTAACATATCCATAAATTTTGGAATGTAAACATTCATTTTCAACCATGCAAGTAAGTCTTTATTACATTCAAGCCCAAGTTCAAAACCAGAGTAATTTCCCTCGCAGAACAATTCATACTCCATTACCATCCATTCAATACTATTATTCGTAATTGCTTTTATTAATGTTTCTTTCTTTGAGATGAAAAATGCCCTATCTTTTTGCCATATTTTCTGCACTGTTTTAAGGAAAAGATAAATATCTTTTATTCTTGCGGCATCAAGAAGTCGCTGGAATTCTGCAACAGGGTCAAATTCAAACACCTTCACCTGCGATAGTGCACGTTTTTTTGCTTCTTTTTCGTCAACAGAGACTTCTTCAATGAGAAACTCTCTGAGAACGTCGACTTTAAAAATAAGCGGCATTTCCTTGATCTTATCGGGGTTTTTCAGCAGACCCAGTTCTTCGATCATTGCCTTATTGCTATGAAACCCCGGAAGGTAAATGGTCTGTTGCTTTTCTTTAAGGTCTATTAGTGTATCTTTTTTTTCATCAGGTTTGTATTGATTGTTGTAAAGGTAACAAGCCTTATGAACAGCATATCCAAGTATCTCTTTTACCGAAGCGTTCACGCCAATTTTTCTCAATCGGTTTTTCACATACAATGCCCTATCGAGAATTCTTTTGATAACCGCGTCTTTATCATCGCTGAGAATGGTATGAAAAAGTAAATAATTTGGCCGGATATTTTTAGAATAATTTATAATTTCATCCCCTGTTTGAAATTCTTTGCCCCTGAGAAATGCCCAGGCTTTACCTTCTTCTGCGAATAGTTCTCTCCAATAAACCTTTTCAATTTTATTTTTCCCGTAGGCGCGCGGCGCGGCCATATCTTCATCTTTTCTGCATCTGTAACAAACATTCGGTCTGATGAATACCTCCTTAAAAACACGGTAGGGGATAAAATCTGATATCGCAGAAGGCCGAACGCTGATATATTGATTTACCGGCCATGAATTTGGATTTTTAAAGAAACACGTACAACCCACATATGCGCCACAGTATCTGCAATTATACAGTGGAGCAAACCCACCACTATCTGTTATTAATTCAAGATGCAAATGGCTACATGCCTTAACTTTTTCAAGCCATTTCCAGAAACTTGCTTTTGCTTTAACCATAAATTCAACATCACTGACGCTTTCGGCCTTGATAAGCCAATGCCGTATTTGTTCATCCTTAATTTTGCCTAAAGCATCAGATTTAGCATTGCTATACTCTTCCTGGTATTTTTTGTTGCGACGCCTTTCATCCTTTTTTTCATTTCTGCATCTGTCTAATTTCTCCTTAAAAAAAAGAAATGATACCGACTTGAAAAGGGTTACCGGCAAATCGCAGTTTTTTTCAAATTCCTTTTGCAGGGTAAGTATGTTTTCCTGAATCTGGTGAAGCGGCAGCCATGCAGGATCACGAACATCCCACATGCCTGGTGACCGAACATAACTCAAACATTCCTGGTCGCAGGCGCCGTAACGAATGAAGTTTAACTGTGCCTGCCTTAGCGAAGGCGAATTGGGACCGCCTTCAAGGTCCGGGTCTTCATATTGGGAGGGATCATCTTCCCAGTAGCATATTGGGCACAGGTCATAATTACCTGATTCTGATAATGTTTTGTATCCGCAGCAGGGGCAGGCACACTTTATCGCAATTCTAAAACCGCCCGTAATTTCTCTGACTATTAATGTGTTTAAATCGTCTTCGTCATCATCAGTCCAGTACTCATTATCATATTCTGTAGTAAGAAATTGGCGGAACTTATAACAAAATTCTTTTGTAAATTTTTCTCTGTTGAAAAGGCCTTCCAGATATATTTTGTTATCCTTATCACAGGTATTTTCGATAATCAGATATAACAGTTCCCTGTTATCTACAGGATAAGCTTTTAACGTGAAAATGTCATACTCGTCATCAATATCTAACTGGCAGGGCAGCTTGCCTTGATTAATGTTTTCGATCCATCTGATCAGGCTTTTGCATGGTGAATATACTGACGAAGTGTTTATTGTTATTTCATGATTATTCCATTTTAAAGTCATGTCTATCCAGCCATACATATACCCAAATCTTTTATCCAAATCATAGCCTTTTTGGGTAAAAGATATTTGTATATTGGCGATATCCTTCTGTGAGATATCAACCTTTATACTTGGGGGATATGAGATATACCTGTAAGGATTTTTTTTCATGAGCGGGTAGTCAGTTAACGAAGAATTATGAAACAGTTCATTCTTCAATTACTGCTGTTTTGGCACAGAGCGTCTTATTGCTCAAACCTGAGCATTCAATGTTACATGAGGATAAGTGCAACACCTTTTTCGTGGTTATTGCTTGTTTGCATTTCCGTAAGCACGGGCAAAACGGAGTTTGTCCGTACCGCCCTGCCTTCCAGTTAATGCCACATGCCTAAGCGAATTCCATTTTATGGATAACGAATTTCTTTGATATAACTTCAATTTCTTCCTCACTAAATTCCAATTCCTTTAACATACAAAGAAGTAATAGCGTTTTATGTATCTCGATTAAAAATAATAACTTTCGACCCGATGCAATCGAACGTTCAAGTGACTTATCATAATGGGTTAGGTAATTTCGAGTATTTACTGATAAATTGACAAATTCTTTTCTTTTAATCAGTGTCTGAATTATAATTTTGTTATCTTCATACAGTTGCTTCAGTCTGCTTCTTAGATTTGGTTCATTGCTGTACGCTAATTTTTTTTCAAGCCATTCTTTATATTCCGAAGGTGTTGCAGTCAGAATTTCATTAATTCTTATTTTGTGTTTTTCTTCAGACAATTCATGATTGCATCTTGTTCTCCTATGATATGCTTCCACCGCCTGGACTAAGCCTAAAAATTTAGCCTCAAGGAAACCACTTGGCCTATACATGTTACCAAAAAATATATTAAACATTGGTGAAAGTTCCTCTGACTTTTCTAGCCATTTGGCAACTTTAGAAACGATGGTTTCCTTTATGTCATTGTATGAAAACAACATGTTTGATGGTAGAATATCGAAATCTTTTCTTTCACCCGTTGGTAAATACAAAACTTCTATATCGGAAAGATACTTTTTATCGCCCATCTTTAAATATACGTCATTGCTGTATGCAAGAACTTCTGTAGGAACGACGGGCTTTAATGTAGCAAAAGAAATTAGATTTTGAATTTTATAAACAAGACCAAAAAAGAATGATAATTCTTTATCTGTTACTGTCTCGATAGTAATGTAAGTCTTTTGAGATATATTCGCCTCTTTCTGGACAAAGTTTAGGGAGGGTAGTTTTGCATCAATTTCAATTTTCATACAGACTTCTTCTGAGCGGTAAATTTCAACTGACCCAGGCAGTTTATATTCAACCTCAAATTTATTCCCTTCAAAGTCGTGTTTGATATTAAATCCCGAAATATTTACCCATTCATCAAGAAGAGTTGTTCTGAATTTGAACTTAATGAACTTGGGGTCATCTTGGAGTAAACATCCTATAAACGCTCTATCGACATAAATTCTTGACTCCCCTTGTATGCCAGCAAAAGGCCGTGTCCATTTAGTATTGAAAGCATGTTGTAGAGTTATCTTTTTTCCATTGTTCGTAACACCATAGATTGTTGGGTGGGTTTTCCCATCAAGGACTCCGTCTAGCTCTAATATTCCACCCTCATCTGTGTTAAAGTAGAACCTACCATTAATTTTTTTATCTGTGTTTTCTGGTTTCCACCATAGTCCTTTGTACTCTACTGATTCCATACTTATGCTCCATCTATTTCAATTAACAAATTATTATGCAGACCGGCCGGCACAAGGGGTCACCTTGATTTGTGATTTCACTGTTTTCCTCTATAGGTGACCCCACATTTTGACCCTTATTCACTATCCTTTTCCAACTCAAACCATTGATTTTATTACCTTTATCATGTTTCCTTTCATACATTAAATGGTCCTATTAATCGGTCATACGTTACTATTTCTAATCGTGGATTGTGATTCTGTATCTCAATTCTTCGCCTATTAGTGTCCTTATTTAACATAGATCGCCTTCCAATTATTATAATAAACTTGGGGTCTACAAAAAACTCTGTGTCTTTATGTATACCTACTGATTTTTGCAATTCACCCAAACGAGATTGTGCATAAGATTTGTTATCTTTAATCCAGGACTGCCAATCCGTAATTTGTCGAAGTGCATGCGACAAATGAGAACTCATATCGCCGCTCTTATTAAATAAATTGACATCAGTCCTTTCAAGTTCAATAAAAAACCACGATGCACCACAAGAATCTGTATGCACAAAGGCAAAATCCGTTTCAAAGCATTCTCCCAATTGTATTTTGCTAAATAAAGCACATCTCCTTGAAGCAAAAGGAAAGAAGCCTTTTATTCCCGCATTCAGAAGTAAAATAGGATGTTTTTCTAAATATTTCTGGATTATATATTCTTTATTAGGTTTGTTTAGGATAGTCTCAAATCTTTTTCTTGCAGTTTCATATTGATTGAAAATTTCGGAATTATCTTTGTTTTGTATATAAGGTTTGATATCTTCTAACAGGTTTTCTTTATGTAACAAAGGATTTTTCCCTCCCTGCGGGTTCAGATTTGCAATCTGAACCCAATAGTTTATTTGGTAAATATAGCAATATGTATTTCATGGCTGTATTGCCCGTATAAAACGTTTGGTTCAGGTTACAAACCTGAACCCGCTTACGGTTGTAAACTTGAACCCACTTACGGGTTAGTTTTATGCTAAACTTCCCTCAACGATTTTGATTTCATCTTCTGTCAAACCATACAATTCATACACCAACTGGTCAATCTGGCGGTCGGTGGCGTCTATCTGGCGCTGGATGACGGTTTTGTCATGGTTTGTTTTTGACGATGTTGATTGTTTATGGAGTTCGAGCATCTGGCAGACAAGAGTAACCATGTGGTCGTGGTACGATTTGTCCGATGGGTTGGAGGAGTCGAATGTGCGAATAGGAATTTGTGAAACATACATTGGTTTATATTCAAAATAACCTCCCTGTTTGGTAGAGGAAATCGAGTGCATGAAAAAATCGGCCACCCTTGAATTCAATATTCCAAGCAGGTATAAATCGTCCGCGGCAATAATTGATGTTTTGTCATTTGAATAAAAACCGGAATCATCGAGTGTATATGAGGCATTTTGCACAATACATGGAACAATTATTTTTGGTTTCTCAAACTCAAGGTAGTAGTCAACCGCATCTTGAATTTCATACCATTTGTAAGCCCCTGGCTTTCTTCCTTTCCAATTACTGCCTTTCCAATCTTTCGGCTTTGGCATAAGTTGTTCTTTGTACTGGCTTAAATATTTTTCTATAACAGGATATTTTCGAATATCTATTCCACGTCTTGTAAAAATCAAGTATTGCTTGCCCGCTGGCGGCTGATAGCGTTTGATATCCCGCCCTATCAGGAATGGTTTTATAATCTCTTTGCTTTTAGGGTCTTCGGAGATGAGACTGTTTCTTGTTTCTTCATCTATCACAAATGCCTCATTGAGTCCTGTCTTAATACCATAGTAGATATTACCCTTTACATATTCTTTTAAAGGAATTCCGGTCTTTTTCAGCTTGTTAAGCAGCGCAGCGCTTCGTTCATCTGCAAGCGACCAGCCTGTGTCATAAAGGATTGATAATTTTACAGCATGGCAGTTTTCTTTTACATAGCCTTCCAGACCTTCAAATTCAAGTGTCTTTACCCCGGTCGCTTTAAAGGCAGATGGAGGTATATCTTTTCCGATGACGAGGATACAGGGATATGTTGTCGCCTGCTGGAATACAGGCAAATCGCCAAAATCGACAATTTGTTCAATACATTGCCGCTTTAACCACTTCCTGAGCGGCTCACCATAATTAGCCCGCATCCACTTGTTTGCAACTATGTAACCGAAAAGCCCTTTATCCCTGAGCAATGAAACACCTTTCTCAATAAAGTACGCATAGAGGTCAGCCATTCCATGATATACCGTGTATTTTTTCTGTAAATATTCTTTTAAACCGCCTAACCCTTCTTGCCGAACATACGGCGGATTTCCAATTACCGCATCAAACCCGCCGTTTTTCATAATCTCCGGAAATTCTGTTTCCCAGTCGAATACATTGATACGATATCGTTCTTCGTCGTCAACCGTAGAGACAGGTTTGAAACCTGCCTCTACATCGATGTGATAAAAATCCGTTCCAATGAGTGAATTGCCGCATTTTATATTACTCCCCAAATCGGGCAGCGCCCGCTCATGAAACAATTTGAGCTGCCTTACGATGGCCTGTTCAGATTCTCCTTCCAGTACTTTTAGCAGGAGCGATAGCTTCGTTACCTCCACTGCCTGAGAGTCGATATCTACGCCGTAAATATTATTGAGCAAAATACGTTTGCGTTCTGAGGTAGTTAATCTCCAATCGCCGCTTGCACCCTGATACAATACCCTGTTTTTACCGGTTGCCCACTTTTCAGGGTCATTTGCCACGTACCAGTCGCGATGCCAGTCGAGCAGGTATTGATAAGCGCCTAAAAGAAAAGAACCTGATCCGCAGGCAGGGTCGAGGATGCGGATTTTAGTAATATCCTTCGGGGTAACGCCCCTCTTTTTAGGTTTTGGATTTTGGGAACGAACAACCCCCTTGCCCCCTTTGCTAAGGGGGATTTCATTGCCTTCTCCGTTTTGCAGTCCGCCTGCAAGGATCTTCCCTACGGTATTTTTAACGATATAATCAACAATATAAGTGGGTGTATAATATACCCCTCCTGCTTTTTTGACTTCAGGTTTATATTCTACAACCGCCCTGTGCCCCGATGTTAAACGAATGACCTTCCCCAGAAACCGTTCGTATGCCTGACCAAGGATATCAGCAGAAAACACGGAAAATTCATAGGGGCTGTCCGGATAGTAAATGTTTCTGATTATGTCCTTCAAAACTTTGTCATCAATGTTTAAATGAGGGGTGAGCGTATCGGGCAGTTCTGAGCGGTCTTTTTCTTTTTCAAAATGAAAGAGTCCTGAGTTGTAGCGTTCATCAGCGCGCCGGAAGTATTCACAAAGGCGTGAATACGTCCGGTCTCCGTTGAGGAGGCTCATCAGTCTGCCGTACTGTTCAATACCACGGTCTTCGCATATGCGGAGAAAGATGATACGGTCAATCGTGCGCTGGACTGAAAAGTTCAGTTCGCGCTGGGAGAGGTTCGGATTCCGTAACGCAATGTTGCGGGCAAGTAGTTCACGCCAGGATTCTATTTCTTCCAGAAAAGCCGTATCTACCTCCGTAGTGCCTCTTTTGCCCTTGCTTGATTCTGCGTATTTATCGAAGGAACCCTTCAGTACGGCGTCTCTTGAGAATATGGATGAAATCTCTTCCCAACGGTCGGGATATTCCGTGTACTTCAGATACATAATCCGCGATTTCGATGCGCTGTCCTCCTTGTTTGGTTTCATCCGGCAGTCATATACGACGAATTCCTCAAAATCGGTAAGTATGCTGAGCGGGAGTTTTGCCGACCACGCATAACGCCGGAGCTGGAAGGCGGGGCTTGTATCATCCTTTAAATTAACGGAGGGCTTTTTTGTTTCAATAAAGAACTTGCGTGTACCGCCTATACGGAAGCAGTAGTCCGGGGCTTTTGTGAAACCACCGATTTTGATGGCGTCTTCATGTATCACATCCTTATAAGCCTCAGCATATCCATTTTTGTTATCTACATCCCATCCGAGAAGGGCAAAGAATGGGTCAACAAATTCACGCCGGAGCTGTGTTTCGTTGTATTGGGTGGAACAGTATGATTCACGGTTATGATGGAACCGTTCTGTCAGATCAAGGAGTTTTTGAGGTACGGTCATTTTTCAGTGCTGTTATTGCCAGGGATATTTCAAAAAACTACTTCCCGGCGTCTTTTAAAATGTTCGATACGGTTATGCCAATATCCGCAGGGTTATCCACCATAAAGGCGCCCGCATCCTGCAATGCTGCGACCTTTGTAACGGCCTTGCCTTTATCACCGGCAATGATTGCTCCGGCATGTCCCATACGTTTGCCATGCGGCGCGGATCTGCCGGCAATAAAGCCGATAACCGGCTTTGTAATTTCCTGTTTTATATACTCAGCGGCCTCTTCTTCCATACTTCCGCCTATTTCGCCAATAAGCACAATCGCCGATGTTTCTTCATCATGCTGAAACATCTTAAGGATATCGACAAAATGCGTTCCTATGATAGGATCGCCTCCTATCCCGATACATGTTGATTGCCCAATACCTTGTTGCGTAAGTTGCCAGACAACCTCATACGTGAGGGTACCGCTGCGCGAAACAACCCCAACGCTGCCTTTTTTATGAATGTATCCCGGCATAATGCCGATTTTACAAGCGCCCGGCGTAATAATGCCGGGGCAATTAGGGCCTATAAGCCTTGACTTTCCGGTGGCAAGGTATTTTACCACCCTTAACATATCCAGTGTGGGTATTCCCTCCGTAATACATACCACCAATGCTATTTCCGCATCCACTGCTTCCATAATAGCATCTGTGGCAAAAGGGGCCGGGACGTATATTACAGAGGCATTTGCCCCCGTTTTATTAACAGCCTCAAGCATGCTCCCGAACACGGGAATTCCATTATGTATGATACCGCCTTTACCGGGAGTTACCCCTGCAACCAGTTTAGTCCCATACTCCAGCATCTGCATTGCATGAAAACTTCCCGTTTGTCCAGTTATACCCTGGCATACAACCTTTGTTTCCTTATTGATTAATATACTCACCTTTTGACGCCTTTACCGCAAAATTTGCAGCATCCTTCATATTTCCGGCAGAAATAATCTTTAACCCGGAATCGCCAAGGATTTCTCTAGCCAAATCCACATTAGTTCCTTCCAATCTTATGATAAATGGAATATGAATACCAGCTTCTTTGACTACCCTTACGACGCCTTCGGCGATCACATCGCATTTCATTATGCCGCCGAAAATATTTATGAAGACGGCTTTTACTTTTCTGTCGGACAAAATTATTTTAAACGCCCGCGTCACCTGTTCCAGAGACGCATCACCGCCGACATCGAGAAAATTTGCCGGTTCCCCCCCGCAAAGTTTAATACTATCCATGGTGGCCATTGCAAGGCCTGCACCATTTACAAGACATCCGATATCTCCATCAAGGTGTATATAACTCAGCCCATGCTTCTTTGCCAATGCTTCATCAGGCGGAATATCCTGTTCCGCCAAAATGTACTCTAACTCCGGATGGCGAAAAATGGCGTTATCGTCTAACTCCATTTTGGCGTCAAGCACAACCAGTTCATTATTCTCTGTGAGCACCAAAGGGTTGATTTCCAGCAACGAACAATCTTTATTTATAAAGACAGAGAATAGTTTTTTTATCAGTTCGTTTACCTTCTCTGACAGTTTCGCTGGAATCATTAATTTTTCCGTAATACGGCGCAACTGAAATGGCAGCAACCCGAAAAGCAGGTCAACAGGTTCTTTGAAAATTTTTTCGGGCGTCTTTTTTGCGACCTCTTCTATAGCAACACCGCCTTCAGCGCTCACTATTAACAAAAGGGATTGTAAGGAACGATCAATCGTTATGGCAAGATAGAACTCCTTTTGAATCGAAACAGCTTCTTCCAGAAGAACATGTTTAATTTCAAAGGATTCCTGGTTGGTTTGATATGTTGCAAGCTTTGAGCCGAGCATGTTTGAGATACATGCTGCGGCTTCTTCGGATGAATTGACGAATCGGACACCGCCGCTCTTTCCCCGTCCGCCGGCAAGTATTTGCGCCTTTACCACACACTTACCGCCACCGGTTTCTTTATATGCCGTCCGGGCATCGCCAGCGGATGACACCACCCGCCCACGGGGGACACAAATGCTATACGTCTTTAATATGTCCTTTGCCTGAAATTCATATACTCTCAAAGTATTCCTTCAAAAATCGTAACACTTTAGCTTTTTGAAAAATAAAAATGTAAGGGGCTTTAGTACCTTATCAGTGATTTCTTAGCATTTTTTGGCAAAATATTTAATGATGAAATCCGAAATACAAAACAAATTCTAATGACAAAGCATAAAATTCAAAACGAATCCAAAACATCCATGTCAGCGTACGATCATGCACAGGCAGGCAACAATACGAAGCACGAAATACGAAAGATGCGCTTGTTTAAAATTTCAAATCATTTTGTCATTAGAATTTGTTTCGTATTTCGAATTTCGTGCTTGTTTGGTTTTTGCTATGCCAGCTTAGGCATGTAGGGTAAAACACTGCCTACAGGAAATTGGGATCTTATTGTACACCGTGAAATTTATCCTGGCAGACATTACCATGCCTTATGCTACCTGCCAACGACAACGTCTTTGAGGTGAATATTCACCTGTTCAACCATTTCTTTCTCGGAAATAGAAGTAATCCTGCCCGTTGCATATTGTTCATCAATCCATTCTTTGATCTTTGCCACGCCCGGATGATCCTTAGCGATTTTCTCATCTCCCTGCAATTTAAAATAAATATCAACCCACTGAACGATCCCTGCAATTCCCGACTTATCCGTGATAGAAACACCTATAGGTCTTTTCAACAACTTGGTGGTATCGAAAATATTATAGATTTCCTCATTTTTTAATAAACCGTCCGAATGTATGCCCGCTCTGGTCACATTGAATCCTGAACCTACCAAAGGCTGATTTGGCGGAATCTGATATCCAATCTCATTCCGATAGTAGTCCGCAATGTCAGTAATTACCGTAGTATCAATTTCGTCATCGTTGCCCCGTAACGCAAGATATTCAATAACCAGGGCTTCTACCGGCGTGTTTCCCGTACGCTCCCCCAAACCCAGCAAAGCCCCATTAATAACACTACACCCATACAGCCAGGCGGCAGTTGCGTTGCTCATCGCTAAATACAAATCATTATGGCCGTGCCATTCCAGGCATTCGGAAGGGACATCTGCAAAGTGCGTCAACCCGTATATAATCCCAGGAACACTGCGCGGCGGCGCGGCGCCGGGATAGCTTACCCCCACTCCCATGGTATCACAAGCGCGAATTTTTATGGGGATACCGCTTTCTCTCGACATCTTCATAAGTTCCTTTGCGAATGGTATTACAAATCCATAAAGGTCTGCCCTTGTTATATCTTCAAAATGACATCTTGGAATCATGCCCTCTTCCAGGGCAGCGCGTACGATATCCAGATACATCTCCAACGCCTGTTTTCGCGTCTTATTTAATTTTAAGTAAATATGGTAATCAGAAGCGGAACACAAAATACCCGTTTCCTTAAGCCCCATTTCTTTTGCCAGTTTAAAATCACTTTTTACCGCACGAATCCAGCCTGTTATCTCCGGATATTTATACCCTCTCTCCATACATTTTCGTACGGCTTCCTTGTCCTTTTCATTATACAGAAAAAATTCACACTGCCGGATAAGCCCTCTTTTGCCGCCAAGCTTGTGCATCATATCGAACAAATCCACTATTTGTTTCACCGTATAAGGAGGCCTTGACTGCTGGCCATCCCGGAATGTAGTATCGGTAATCCAGATATCTTCAGGCATATTCATTGGATTAAGCCGGTAATTGAATGGTATCTTGGGCACTTTATCGTACGGGAATATATCGCGAAAAAGATTCGGTTCTTCCGAATCTTTCAATTCAAAATGATGTTCTTCGGGTTCTAAAGTATTATGTTGTTTGTTTAATCGCAGCATCTTTTATTTCCTTTGTATTTAAGTTTCCCAATACACCTCGTTAAGTAACGAGTCAAAAGTCGTTAAATTCTATATGTATCATTTTTGCAAGTCAAGCTAAATGATTGCTCAATAAACAATATTGGCAAAATAACATTGGTATTTTTTACGGAACAACCTGGTATTATAAAAAACAGCACCGTCATTTCTCTTAAAAATACCCAAAAAAACGTTTTCTTGCCTGGAAACTATTTTTTTAGGTATAATCCTGAACGACGTTAAAAAATTATTTGAACCGGATAATTCTTAATAATGAAAACAGAAAATACTTTTACTTACAGGATACGATTTCACGGAAGAGGCGGCCAGGGCGCGAAAGTTGCCAGCAGAATACTGGGGACCACTGCCTTTTTAGGAGGATTTTATGCACAGGACTTTCCACTTTACGGGGCGGAACGCAGGGGCGCCCCGATACTCGCCTGTACACGTATTTCTTCAGAACCAATACAGGAACGGGGAGTAGTAAGCGACCCGGATAGTATCATAATAATGGATGAGACCCTTTTGGACGATACCTCGGCAAATCCTTTATCAGGATTAAAAAATGGCGGCATTGTTTTTATCAATACCACCCACACCCCTGAAGAAGTAAAAACAAAATACCATCTTACCGCACAAACAATAACACTTGACATTACAAAAATCAGCCTTGAAATGCTGGGGAAACCCATTCTAAGCACACTGGCGGGGGGGGTTGCGGCAAAGATTACCATGATGAAAGATGATTCGTTAAGACAAGCTGTCGAAAAGGAAGTGTCAGAAATAATACAGGATAAGGGCCTCATCGAAAAAAATATCAAGGCCTCTCTTTATTGTTTCCATGCCATTTCGCCGGTAAAAATCGATGCGAAGGAAATTGCCCATAAGGATAATCCCGTCTTCTCTGTTCCTTTTGAACCTGCAACTATTTCAAGCCCTGCGGTATATTCCGTAGCAAACACTCCCAGGCGAAAAACCGGCAACTGGAGAATATTTAAACCTCAATGGAATTACGATGCCTGCACAAAATGTATGATATGTGTCAACAGATGCCCGGACGGCTGTATTTCCGTTAATGAAGAGGGTTTTCCCTTTGTCGATTATGACAACTGCAAAGGGTGTATGATCTGTGCGGAAGAATGCCCCGCAGCAGCGATAGAAAAAAAACGGGAGGTTCACGCTTGGTAAACAGCACCAAAGCCTCCCTTGCGGTAATTGGCGGCAGCCAGGCCTATGATTTGCTTCTTAACGGTTGTATTAAAGGCAAAAGACTGGGGGAGATCAATACCCCTTACGGGCAATCACAGCCGGTATATCTCGTCAGGGACGCTAATGCAGAAATGCTTTTTTTATCGCGTCATGGCGAAAAAGGATACAGCGTTACCGCACCCTTTGTTAACTACAGGGCAAATATATACGCACTAAAAGAACTGGGCGCCAAACAAATAGTGTCGTGGTCAGGACCAGGCGCTATGAATGAAAACTACAAAATCGGCGAATACGTATTAATAGACGATATTATCGACGAAACGCATGGCAGGGAATCAACCTTCTATAAACATCTGGGAATCGGATTTATACGTCAGTTTCCTGTTTTTTGCACCACATTAAGAGAAAGTATCCTGCACACACTAAAATCTCTCGGCATCGGTGTTACCGGCAAAGGCGTCTATGTGTGCACTCAGGGGCCGCGGCTGGAAACACCCGCTGAAATAAGAAAATATAAATTTTACGGCGGAGACCTTGTCGGCATGACGCTTGCCCCCGAAGTCTTTCTTGCCAAAGAATTAGAAATGTGTTACGCATCTATCTGTTACGTCACAAACTACGCGGAGGGAATCGCAAGCAGACCTTTTAAGGCGGGAGAATTGTTTGAGGGGCTCGCAAGTGACAACGACCGCGAAGCGGTGAAAAATGCTGTCGCACTTTTTCCTCAAATTATAAAGAAAATAGCAGAAAATAGTCGTCAGCAAAAAATGATCTGCCAGTGCCAATCGTTAATGGAACGCTACAAACGCAGAGGAGATATAGGCCCTGATTGGCATAGTTGGGTGGCGACGCCTTAGTATCTTATCAGTAATTTCTTTGCATTTATTGGCAAAATATTTAATGGTCACTTTTGCAATCTACAATCGGCAGTCGGCAAATTGCAGATTGCAGATTGTTGACTGTGGATTGTGGACTGCCGACTGCTACGGCATTACAGAAAATTCCAAGTCCCTTAACATGAACTTAGGCTCATACCTTCTGAAATCATTTCGTTTATTTTTTGCAATACAAAGCATATTACCCATGATAGTCATAAAAGCAAAGTATCTTGTACAAGACAATAACCACTACATTGAAAATGGCGCCGTAGCTATCGAAGGCGCCAAAATACGCAAGGTGGGCACATTTGATGAAATCAGGAATCTGGCGGATAATGCGGCAATTATTGATTTGAAAAATACTGCGTTGTTGCCAGGGCTTATAAACGTACATACTCATCTTGACCTGACGGATAGTAAAAACCGTATTGCCCCCACCAACAATTTCACACACTGGGTGTTTCAACTAATCGCGCTAAAATCAAGGTGGAAAGCAGACGACACCATTGCTTCAATAAAAAAAGGAATCGCATTGTGTATCGCCTGCGGCACAACTACGGTGGCAGATATTGCAAGTGCTGAACACTCGTTTTCCGTATTGGAAAAAAGCCCGATTCGCAAGGTTGTTTACAAAGAGATCATTGGCCTGAATCCTGCATATGCGCAAAAAATAATTGCAAAAACTTCCCTGGAATTGGCGAAAATAAACGCCACAGACCTTTACCATGCAGGCATTTCCCCCCATGCCCCTTATTCTGTTTCGAAAGAACTGTATATGGCGGCTTCCCAACTTGCCAAAGAAAGAAACATCCTGATTTGTACCCACATAGCAGAAACAGAGGATGAAATTGAATTTCTCGCAAAAGGAACCGGGCATTTGTCTATTTTGCTGCAAAAATTAAAGGCAATGCCTGAAGGATGGCCACCTCCGGAACGTAAGCCCATACAATATTTATATGAAGCGGGGGTGTTAAACGAAAAAACACTGCTCATTCATTGCAATTATCTTACAGAAGAGGAGATTCAATTATTACATGCATCCGGCGCCAGCGTAGCTTTTTGCCCAAAAAGCCACCACTTCTTCGGACACAAAAATCATCCGCTGCCAAAACTACTGGAAAAAGGGGTCAACGTAGGATTAGGCACGGACAGTTTGGCAAGTAATGATACATTAGACATACTGGAAGAGATGAAATTTTTACATACCCATTATTCATTACCGCCGAAGGTATTATTTTCAATCGCCACAAAAAATGGCGCAAAAGCGCTAGGGATGGAAACAACTGTCGGCCAGTTAAAAGAAGGATTTGAAGCGGACATGTGCGGCATCAGATTGCCCGACAACCCGACCGGCAGCGTCTATGATCAAATACTTGATTCATCGGCTAAAAATATTTTTACCATGATCGCAGGCGCTGTTTGTTATCATGCAAGTGAATGAAGAATGAGAATGATGAAAGTATTTGGCGTAATGTTATAGAATATTTAACCTATTTGCCGCTTAGCATTTCATTTATCGCGATTTAAAATGACCCCGACACGGCGTTTTCAATTTTCACTCAATATTTCTCCGGATGAATATCTGGCTTACTATAAAGGCACTGCTAAATACATACAGACAACCACCATGTCCGGCGAAACAATAAAATTCCCCGCATCGTCGTTAAAAAAATACCTCACTCACAATGGCATACACGGACATTTTGAAATAGAAATAAGCAAAATCAATAAATTATTGAATATTAACAAGATAAACGTAAAATCAGATAAAAATGGCACATGGCTTTGATCTTTTATCATAAGGAAAATAGACAGACGGCTTCCCATGTATAATGATAACGACACACAACAATTCAATTCCTCGTCATATGGATTTAAAACAACACAGGTGCTCACCTGCACAGAAAGTGATTACCTGATAGAAAGCATTCGCGCAGAGATACGAAAAACCGTTTCTCCGGAACAATTTGACCAATGGTTTTCCCGCATGGAAATCTCCTCTATTACCGATAACAGCATTACGTTTGCTGTGCCAGGCGATTTCATAAAAAACCGGATATGCGGAGATTACCTGGAATTCATTGCAAATATAGTGTATAAACTGCTGCACCCCTCATTTGAAATCGACATTATTTCGGCGGAAAAACCTGTTACCCCTACGCAAATGCATTCACACCCCAAAGATAATGACATCTCTCACGCAAATGCATTGTCTATGAACATTGTTTCTATCCCATCAATAAACAAAAGATATGCCTTCTCAAACTTTGTTGTAGGCGCATGCAACCGTATGGCACACGCAGCGGCAGTTTCCGTTGCCGGCTCTCCGGGATATGCATATAATCCTCTTTTTATCCATGGCGCCAGTGGATTGGGGAAAACGCATCTTCTGCACGCCATTAATAATTTCATCCTTCAAAAAGGCCATTTGAAAACGTTATATTTATCCTGTGAACATTTTGTAAACCACTACATTTCCGCAATACAATCCAACAACATGGAAGCATTTCGGAAGTTTTACCGGAATGTGGACGTGCTTTTGATGGATGATATACAATTTTTTGAAAATTCCTGCGGAAGCAGGGAAGAGTTTTTTCATACATTCAATGCCCTTTATAATGCCGGAAAACAAATTGTCATCACAAGCGATTATCCCCCGGAATCTATTGCATACATGGAAGACCGTTTGGTATCCCGCTTTAAATGGGGGCTTGTATGCGGCATTAATGCGCCTTCACTCGAAACACGAGCCGCAATTGTTGAAAAAAGGGCTACCGCCTGGAATGTTAAGGTTTCCCATGAATCCGCAGTATACCTCGCGGAAAATATACCGGGCAATATCCGGGAACTGGAAGGCGCCATTGCGCGGCTGAGCAATGAAGCAAAGGCAACAAATAATGCCGTTTCTTTCGATTTCGTAAGAAAGGTCTCCCGGGAAATATCGGGCAGTAAAAAAACCGTTAGTATTGAAGCGGTTCTCGGCGCCATCTCAAAAAAATTTAATGTGAGCGTTTCTGAGCTTTTATCGAAGCGCCGCACGCGTACAGTGGCGCTGCCAAGGCAAATAGCTATGCATCTTTCGAGGAAATTAACCAATATGTCCCTGACTGAGATAGGGGGATACCTTGGCGGGAGAGACCATTCAACCGTAATACATGGTGATGAAACTATCATCAAAAAGGCGGGGAATGATAAAAATCTTTCGTTTATTATACAAAAGCTGGAATGTGAATTGTTAAAATAAGCAACACTTTGGTCTTTTGAAAACTGAAAATTGTCATTTGTAGTGCGACGAGGTTCGTCGCACTACATACTACTATCCATCAACTTTTTGTTTTTTATGCACGTTTTTCAAAATGCCGTACATAAAGTTTGGATCATTTAGTTTTTTGCCATTTGAAATCATTTCATATTTCGATATTCGTATTTCAAATTTGGTTGCGGCCAAAGGCTGTGCCAGGTAGTCTGTTGTTTAAGTCTTTTTTTACCGGTTAGAGGCTTTGCCTTACCGGCATGTGTATAGCAGCAAACACGTGTTTACCCTTTTTCACATAAAAATCAGGAAACATAACAATGAAAATACTATTTTCAGGAGACGCATTACATAAGGGTTTTGGCTTAACGGCAAGTGTTGTACCCTCTTCCGCCATGAAACAAATTCTGCAGGGGGTAAAGCTGGAGGTGGCGGACAACTGTGCCGAGTTAACTGCAACAGATCTGGAAGTGCTTGTTAAATACAGGATACCGGCAAAGGCATGTGAAGGCGAGGGCGGTATCGTACTGCCTGCATCAAGGGCTAATAATATTTTTCGGGAATGGGCGGGCAACGAAGAAATTTCCGTATCGGTAGAAGCAGGCCATTGTACATTGCAATCAAAGGGGGGAAGTTTTAAGATTTTGGGTGACGACTGCCTTCAGTTCCCCAATATAACAAAAACAGACGTAACCTCATTTGTCGAAATAGACGGTGAAATACTTGGAAAGATGGTGGAAAAGGTTGCATATGCGGTATCTTCCATAAAAGCGCTCAGTATTTACAGCGGGATATCGGTTAAAATTTTTGGCGACACTATTATCATGGTAGGCTCCGATATGAACAGGCTGGCAGTGGTAAAACGAAAGGTCCGTAATCCGGAAAACGTTTCCATGTCGGGAATAGTGGGCGTAAAATGCCTCGCTTTTTTGCAGCGTTTTGTATCTGAATGCAAAGGTACATTGATGGTCGGGATGGGCGAATCACAAATACATTTCATCGGAGAAAAAGGAGAAGTAATATCGCAACTCATAGAGGGAAAATATCCAAACTATGATGAGGTGATACCCAAAAATAACGATAAAAAGATTGAAGTAAACCGGGATGAACTATTATCCATAGTAAGAATGGCGTCATTTGTCACCAATGACGAATACCGCGTGGTCGAATTTTCATTAACAAAAAACAAACTGTCAATCTTTTCGAGCGCCGCAAATGTCGGGGAGGCTGCATTGGAAATTGCTGCGCAATATGACGGACCTGATTATACGAATACCTTCAATCCCGATTACATTTTAGATTTTTTAAGGGCTTCAGATTGCGAAACGATCACCATTGAACTTGGCGAAATCGACGATGCAGCATTGTTTAAAACCGGGCATGAAGAAATAAACGTCATGATGCCCGTTGAATGGAAGTAATAGGTCACATCACAAGCCTCAACCAAAAAGGTTGAATTTCTAAGTTTGGTCATTAGTCATTGGTCAATTTTAGGGTCGTCCCTGCAACATTTATACAATTATGGATTTTTGCTTTATGAAAGATGAATTGCGTGACCGATACTTTATTAACAAAAACAAGCCCAAACATATTGGCGATTTACTAAAGGAACTCTTTCCCCCCAAAACCCTCTCCCGCACCAATGCCCTCCATAATAATATCAGGAACGCATGGCGAAACATCGTCGGCGATGAAATATACCAGATTACCAGGATCGATGGGTTAAAGAACCGGATTTTGTATATAAATGTTGAATCCTCCGCCCTGATTCACCATTTGACTAACTTTGAACGGCATGCTATAATTCAAAAGATCAACGAGTTAATGGGGAAAAAATCTATAGATGACATTCGTTTTAAGGTGGGAAATATAAAATAATGACGAACAATGATACTTTGGACGCCGTTTTGGAAGCAGATGCCTATGATGCAACGTCAATAAAAACATTAGGGGGAATTGAAGCCGTCAGAAAGCGCCCGGCAATGTATATTGGAGATACCACCGCCAATGGGTTGCATCACCTGGTTGAAGAAATCGTTTGCAACAGTGTGGATGAAGCCCTTGCCGGTTTCTGCGAAAACATTGCCGTAAAAATAAATGTCGATGGCAGTGTAACCGTTGTTGATGACGGACGCGGCATCCCTGTCGATATACATAAGGAAACAAACAAATCTGCATTGGAAGTCGTTATGACAATGCTGCATGCCGGGGGTAAATTTGAACATAAAAGCTACAAGACGTCAGGGGGATTACACGGCGTCGGGGTGTCTGTCGTAAATGCCTTAAGCGAATGGTTTGAAGTGGAAGTAAAAAGGAATGGACATGTATACTTCCAGAGGTACGAAAAGGGGGAAGTTATTACCCCGGTGGAAACAAGGGGAATAACGAAAAAACGGGGCACCAAAATTGTTTTTAAACCAGACCATGAAATATTTGAAGACACCGCATTTTGTTATGAAACGATCGCAAAGCGGTTGCGGGAATACGCATTTCTCAACAAAGGGCTAAAAATAACCTTTACCGACGAAAAAACGGATAAAAATGAAACGTTCCAGTACGAAGGCGGTATAAGGGCATTTGTAGAAGAACTGAATAGCGGCAAAGAAGTGATTCATAAGGATATCATATATCTTGAAAAGGAAATTAATGAAATCGTCGTGGAAGTGGCCTTTCAATACAATGAAAGCTACAACGAAAATATCTATTCGTTTGCAAACAACATAAATACGGTGGAAGGCGGTACTCATTTAAGTGGTTTCAGGGCTGCGCTTACCCGAACACTAAACAACTACCTTAAAAATAAAAAAATACAAGGCGAAGAGAAAGCCCCCACGGGAGATGATTACAAAGAGGGGCTTACGGCGGTTATCAGCATCAAACTACCCGAACCTCAATTTGAAGGACAAACAAAAACAAAACTGGGGAACAGAGAGGTTCAGGGTATTGTTGAAACAATCATCGGGGAACAACTTGGCATATATTTCGAGGAAACGCCGTCAACAGCAAAGGCCATTATTAACAAGGGAATCGAGGCTTCAAGGGCAAGAGAAGCCGCAAGAAAAGCCAGAGACCTTACCCGAAGAAAGGGAGCGTTAAGCAGTTCTAACCTTCCCGGGAAACTGGCGGACTGCTCTTCCAGGGATTTTGAAACATCGGAGCTTTTTTTAGTGGAAGGCATCTCTGCAGGCGGTACCGCAAAGCAAGGAAGAGACAGGAGGGTTCAGGCAATCCTCCCGCTCAAAGGAGTCATATTAAATGTTGAAAAGGCACGCATTGATAAAATGCTCAGCAATGAAGAAATCAGAACCCTCATATCCGCTTTAGGCACAGGCATCGGGATTGATGATTTCAACCTGAAAAACCTGAGATATGCAAAGATCATTATTATGACGGATGCGGATATTGATGGCGCCCACATCAGAACCCTTTTGCTCACCTTTTTTTTCCGCCAGATGATCGAATTGATAGACAAAGGACATGTTTACATAGCGCAGCCGCCGTTATTTAAAATAGTCAAAAACAAAAGACAGGAATATATCTATGACGATAAGGGACTGCAAAAAAAATTAATCACGTTCGGCATAGAAGGAACGGTAATGGAAATATGCAGTGATAAAAAAGAGACGCTAGACAGCCAAACGCTGGAAAAACTATTGCCACTCCTTGTTCAGATGGAAGAGCACATTAAATTTTTAAGCAAAAAGGGTGTCTCTCTTAGAAAATTTTTGTCGCTGAGAAACAAGGAAACGGGAAAACTGCCTTATTATAAAGTAACATACAAAGACAAAATAACGTATCTTTCTTCGGAAGAGGATCTGGAAGCGTACATAAAAGAGAAACAACAAAAAGAAGGAAAAGAACTGGAAATCCTGGAAGAAGATGATATGGCTGATGAGAAAGAAAAAGGAGAAGGCGGGGCAATCGAGGTAATTGAATATCACGAATGCAAGGAAATTGAAAAAACAATCAATCTGATAGAGGGTTTTGGCTTTACAATAGATGAATATTTTCGCGGACAAAATGATGAGAAACCAAAATACAAATTAATAGCCGGCGAATCAGAGATTAATGCATTCTCTCTTAATGAAATACTGGAAAAAATAAGGGAAATCGCAAGGAAAGGCATGGAGATCCAGCGTTATAAAGGTTTGGGAGAAATGAACGCAGAAGAACTGGCGGAAACAACCATGAACTTCAATACAAGAACGTTGCTGAAAGTAAAAGTTGAGGATGCGGCAAAAGCAGATTCCATTTTCAGCACCTTAGCCGGCAAAGACGTTCAAAGAAGAAGGGAATTTATAGAAAAACATGCCCTGGAAGTACGAAATTTAGATATATAGTCAAACAAATAATGTTTTCGAAAAATTTACACACCCCAGTCCCCTTCTTTTTAGAGGGGACTGGGGTGTGTTTGATAATATGCTTAGTCAAATAAATCTGTTTTTTAGAAAGCCATTTTATCGCCAAATTTCTAAAATCATATTTGTTTGGCTATAACTCTTAAGGTACTAAACAACATTGCTGCAACATTTTTATTTCCCGGGTAGGGTTGATTAAGGAGCGGTTTTTTTCGCATCGAATCCATCAATAATAATGAAGGAACTGTGTGTTTGCTGTCACTTAATCCACATTACTGTCTAATAAATTTTACTCACACCTTATGAGTGAAAACCTATCATATTCTTGCGCAGGATGTAAGAATAAAATGTCGCTGTCGTGATAATTTGATCTATTCGCCTATCTAAAAATTCCCGACCTATGTTATAAATGCACATTACATTGATTATATCGCCTTTGTCACAAAACGCATTTTTTGCGCCAATACCCTGAAAATATTGCCCCTCCTTAGAAACCCTTGTCTAATAATTAAGACCATGGCAAAATTTGCATCATTCATGTAACGCTTATTAAAATAAATACTTACAGAATATTCATTGAAATTTTTGCCTGAAAAAAGCGAAATTAACACCTTTTTTAAGAGGAAAGGCTTGATTCCCGCAAAAACAATCCTTAACTATTTTTATTACCATCTCATAATAGTTTTTAAATACATAAATTGTTTTTTTGATGTACTTTATATCCCCACAGTTTCTGGTTTTTCCCGGGAAAAATGTATCCATTTTTCAACATACGCATATGAATACATTCTTCGGGCACTATAATTGCGAAAAGTGATATCAGAATTTTTATAAACATTCATCACCGATAGTTATTTAATTGAATAAAAGAGGAGTGAATTGTTCATGAAAAAGTATAGCAAAAAAAATTGTTCTGTCTGTATTGAATACCCTTATGGTTGCGATGATTGTTACAGCGAAATGAAAACTTTTATGACAACAAAAAACAAGCTGTTGCTTAATAAAAGGCAGCATACCTGCCTCACAAAAATACAAGAGGGATCGAAAATATCATCCCTGCGAAGGCAGGAATCCGGTAGTGTAAATCCATGAATTGCCGATCCACATTTCCGGATGCCCGATTACATGGGAATGAAAGATAAAGATGGTATTTTCATTATGAAACAAACAAAAAGAATCAATGTATAATAACCAAAACAGTCAGATACTCTACTAATAATGAGTTATTTACGGTACAGGGGTGTTTTAAAGCACATAAAGGCCCCGCTAATTTCCCCATTAGATAAAGTGTGCAACTTTCCTTTGTTCAAGGAAAAATATAAAAAGGTTTTTTGTTGATTATACGTATTAAATACTATAAAGTTTGCGGGAAATAATTTCAGGAGGGAGGGAGCAATGATAGCAGAAAAAGAGTTGAAGCAGAAAATATTTGTGTGTCCTCATTGTAAAGGGACGAATTTTATTTTCTTTGGCATGCAAAGGCAAAAGGGATTATTTAAAGGCCGCGAATTGTGGAACTGCAAAACATGCCACAGCACTTTTGCCAGAGAAGCTATCGATGTAAATAATTTGGAAGAAAATACCTCTTTTAACAGCAAGACCTTTCCATTCTATTACAAGGCGCGTTTTTCCTGCTGATGAAATCACCGGATATAATATTTGAGACATTAGAAGTTGGCCCATTATCGGTTAATTGTTACATTATCGGTTCCAGGTCAGATAATACTGCCGCAGTAATAGATGCAGGCGGCAATGTGAAAGAAATTGTTGAAATCCTCAAAAAACAAAACCTTACCCTGAAATACATTATCAATACTCATGCACATTTTGACCATGTCGGCGGGGTAAGCGAGCTTCATGCTTTAACAGGCGCACCATTTTTACTTCATCAGGGAGACGTCCCGCTTCTTGACTTTCTTGACGAACAGTCAAATTATTTTGGATTACCCCCGATTCCCAAACCCAAAGTAGACCGCTACCTCATTGATAACGAAGAACTCCCCCTCGGAGATGAAGTAATACGCATAATCCATACCCCCGGGCATTCCCCCGGCTGCGTGTGTTTCCTTTTTAATAACGCAATTTTTGCAGGAGATACATTGTTTGCAGGTTCTGTTGGAAGGACAGACCTTTACGGAGGCTCTCACGATACGCTGATTAACTCAGTAAAAACCCGCTTATTCACCTTGGAAGACCACGTATTGGTATACCCCGGACACGGCCCCGTTACCACAATTGGTAAAGAAAAGAAACATAATCCTTATTTTTAAATCCGGCTGCCTTTTACAGTGACTGGGAAAGAGATTGATAGTAACTATTCAGCGTAATTTATTAAACTACCGGAGATCAGAGCGCAACTCGTTCCCAAACCTTGTACTGAACATAGTGAAGTATCTGTTTGGGAACGTAATTGCACTGAAAACTTTGTTTCCAGTGAGGGTCTGACTTGACAAATTGCAAACTGTCTTAACCCTGTGATTTTATTCCCTATCTATCAGCAAACAGGCGAGAAACCGGAGTTTCCCGAACAAATGCATTCCCAAACAGATACTTCACTATGCTCAGTACAAGGTTTGGGAACGAGCCGTGTATCGTTTACGCTGAATAGTTACGATTGATATGAAAAAAATAATGATATTGATGTCTTTGATAGGATTACAGAAGATTTAGAATTGGAAAGCGTCCTTGTTAAGGCTAGTACATCGTTTCGTTAAAATGTGTACGTAAAAAAATGTCATTGCGAGGAGTGGAGCGACGAAACAATCTCTTGTTCCCAAAAGACTTAAGAGTGCTTCGCTGTCGCTCGCAATGACGGTATCAATGTAGATATTTTAATGAAACGTTATACTAGTGAGGGCGTAACATAGCATTATGACATTGCAACACTTGGAAACAAAATTCCGCATCAAATATTGGCAACTGTTGAATCAGGAAACTGGGTATTTCAAGTATTCGAGGCAAGCCATGACAACGTTTCTACTTTCATGGCATACATTTCTTGCAAAACACACGGCGGTATTCAAATTCAACGTAGATTCTAAATGCGCCGCTCGAAAAGTCTATCGCCCGTTTGATTTCGCTATCGTAATATGTCTTTGATGGTGTATGACAAACAGAGCAAACGTTTTTTTTGTCGGCGTACCAGTTTGATGACCATCGCATACGGATCACCATAAACACCAGTTAATTTACTTCGAGATCGAAATCCAGAATGTGAATATAATCCTGATAAGATTTTACAGGTTTTCATGAATACCCCATTCTCTTGCCTGAATAGTATAAACCTGCACGTACAGCTTTTTGTAGTCTTATTTTACCCGGAAAACATTATTCCTTATGGTATTGAGAAAGAACTATACTGAAAATTTACCCACACAAAACTTAGAAGACCCTAAATAATATACTACGCCCATAAATAAAGAACAAATGCTAAACAAGAACTACAGCAATTATTCAGCTTCGATTTTAATTACAAACCCATCTGAAGCCTGGTCGAAATATGACTGGTATGCCATCCTTCTCCTGTTTCTCCTTACCCTGGCATACTTTCACAAGGTCGTTATCCCCTTTGATACCAGCATACTGAGTGACCAAAATACTGATACCCGCCATCAGCTCTTTTATTGGAGGTATTTTGGTTTTGATACGCTGGCAAAGGGTACACTGCCCCTTTGGAATCCTTATATTTATAGCGGATCGCCCTTCGTTGGCGGCATACAGTCCGCATTGTTTTATCCGCTTAATCTTATTTTTCTCCTATTTCCCATTAATGTTGCAATTAATTACAGCATCATCCTGCACGTATTTTTGTCCGGAGTGTTCACCTATCTCTACATGAAATATCTTCGTTTTTACGGAGCAGAAAGGCAGGGTGCATCTCCTTTGAAGAGCAGAGAGGCAGGCGGGCTATCCCGGACAAGCTGCATAATTTCTGCCATTATCTTTATGTTTTGTGCTCCGCAGATATTTCACGTCTATCCCGGGCACCTGCCAAATCTGTGCACCATGATATGGCTGCCGCTTATCCTCTTGTTTTCTGAGCTTTTTATCCGAACCAGAAATCTTTTGTATGCACTTGCCGGAGGCGTTGCCGTTGCCTGCAATATATTGGCAGGGCATCCCCAGTATTTCTTTTATACGGCAATTGCCGTATCGCTGTACTTTATCGTGCGTATTCTGCAAGAGTTTGCCGGACACAAAAACGGGAGGTGGGCGGGTTATTCATTTGCCGGCATTTTTGTCATTTATACTACAGGCGCCCTTCTTTCTTCGATACAATTGCTCCCTGCCTTTGAAATGGTGAAGCACTCCACCAGGCAAACACTCACGTATGAATGGGTGGGGCAGTTTTCTTTTTTACCTGAAAACTTTATTACCCTCTTTATCCCCGATTTCTTTGGCGATTTGTTTAATGCGCCGTATTGGGGACGATGCTATCTATGGGAAATGTCGTTATATCTGGGAATCCCTTCACTGATGCTATGCAGCATTGCCGCATTCAATTTTAAAAGCAAATATACCAGGATTTTTTTAATTATAGCATTAATAACAACAATCCTTGCTCTGGGCAAATTTATCCCTATCTTCAAAGTACTCTATGCTGTTGTGCCCGGGTTTAACATGTTTCGGGGGAATTCCAAGTTTATATTCATCGTTGCCTTTTCTCTCTCCGTGCTTGCCGGGTTTGGGATGGAATATTTACAAAATGTTTTTTCCATGAAAAAGCAGACAAAATTCCTCCTTATAATTGCTATTGGCATAGTTGCCGCAATAAGCATGTTTTTTATCATATTCTTTTTGTTTAACGCGGGATTTGGCGCATGGCATGCGATTATCCTCAAAATTTACTCATGGGGCGACCGCTACACAACGCTGCCTGGTCTGAATAATGCCAATTTTCTGCAAACGACCTTTGCCGTAGCCAGGAAGAGTGCTATAAAAGTTATAATACTGGCAATACTCAGCCTGCTTATTGTCGGATTATGGATAAACGGACGATTCAATAAGAAGGTGCTTATTCCTCTTACAATCGCCTTGCTATTTGGAGATTTGTGGATGTTTGGAAACCGCTATATGGTCACATTCGATCTTCAGGATTGTTTTTGGAATAAAGAAGTAACCGATGTCTTGAAGAAAGACCCTCGCCCGTCCCGCATAACAACGATCGGACATTTTGAGTTGAATCAGGGCATGGCGCACTATATTGCAAATATAGGAGGATACGACGCCAATGTGATAAAGGAATACAGCGAGTTTGTTAATCTGTTAAGCGGAAAACCCATTGAACAGCCAAACATAGTAATGGAGGTATCTAACATTTCAAAACTTACCAACCTCCTAAATGTGAAATATCTACTTCTTCCCTCAAACGCAAGAATAAATCATCCGGGTTTTACATTATTATACAATGACGCAAAATACGCCATTTTTGAAAACACACATGCACTGCCGCGCGCTTTTATTGTCCGGAAGGCAAAGGAACTTCATGGCAGAGATGCAATATTTAAGGAACTTTCAGGCGATGAATTTCAACCGGAAGAATATATTATTGTAGAAGAACCATTACCGCCTGTCCGCACTGCCGGATTGCAAAACATACGAAACGAACCATTGCCGGAAATACTTGAGTATACGCCAAACAGTGTAACAATTAAGGCGTCTCTTGCGGAAGATGGATACCTTGTCCTGGGCGATACGTATTATCCGGGATGGAATGCCTATGTGGACGGCAGGAGGAGCAGGATATATAAAACAGATTACGTGATACGGTCTGTCTTCCTTGAAAAAGGAGAACACATCGTCAGGTTTTTGTACGAACCAAAATCTTTTGTCATAGGCATGATAATTTCCCTCTCCGCGTTTATTCTAATAATCCCATCATGCATTTATTTAGCGGTATACCGAAAAGACCCTAAGCTGGCATAGTCAGAAGCCGGGTAGGAAACAGATGCATAGCAAATAATATTGCCAATTTATGGGGATGCATTCCCGATTTTTTGTAAATCTTCACACATGCCTGTAGTCAGAGGGGTATTGTATAGCAAGCATCCTTTTTTATTTTAACACTGCCAGGGGTTTTTCATGCAAATTGTAGTGGCAAGGCGTGCCTTGCTACGGCATTAAATGTTTAGGGATTTCAAATATTGGCTCTTCAGGCAAGTGAGTGGGTAAAAATGAATGCCATTGGGTTTTTGCCTTTTAAAAACTCAGCCTGATTAAAGGGACACTTCCCCACGACAACGTCAAAGTTACCTTACGAAAGACGCGGATCAAGAATTTGTGCCAAAAGCTCCCGTCAATAAGTGGAGAAGAAAGTAAAAAACAATAGAATTACCTTATAAATGGGCAAAAATAAGCAAAACAGGCAAAATGGCGCGGGAGTATCTCTGTAGTAACGAAAGAGAGAGGGTAAAATAAAGTGCTTTTTTGTTCTCTACATTACAAGCGATGCATTTGAAGTGCAAGAAAAGGTCTTGCCGCATAGTGTAGAGGCGAAGCATTTGCTCTAAATTGTCGTAAATGCCTTAGCTGACACCGCAAGAGGGTATCTGATTTCTATCCAATGCCGAGATGTATTTGAGCTTGGCTTCTTCTATCAGGCTGACATTGGTTCCGGTAGCAATCCAGCAGTAGCAAGAAAGACAAAGTTTGTTTTTGATTTAATAAAACATTTGTTTATAATTTCCTGATATGGTTTTTCACATTCATTAATAGATAAAACATATCGCAGCATCGCCGCAATTAAAGACCACCCATCTTTCCTATTCCCCATACAATGAGGGGATGAAGGGGCGGCAAAAAACTTCATGAAAAAACATGTTTTTGCAGAATAATATTATATCTAACAATGACAATACTTTACATAATGATTCCCATCTCAATTGTTTTAGCGTCATTTTTTGTATATACCTTTTTATGGGCGGTGAAAAATGAACAATTTGACGATCTTGAAACACCAGCACATAAAATTTTAATTGATGACTGGAACAAAAAAATATAAGAAGCGCAACATTTTAAACAACTGAAGTTTTGCAAAAAAATTATTAAATTTAATTGGAGAAAAGAAGAAACATGGGCGCATCAAACGTTGATACCTCAAATCGTATTCAAATTGAATATGATGACAAAATTGCCAGAATGTTCACCATAGCCACCATCGTTTGGGCGGCAATCGCCTTCACAATAGGGGTATTTGTGGCATTTCAAATAGCGGTTTGGCAATTAAATTTTAATACCGGGTGGCTTACTTACGGACGGCTAAGGCCGGTACACACCAACGCAAACATCTTCGCATTTGCCGGCAATGCCATTTTCGCCGGCATATACCATTCTTCTCAGCGGTTATTAAAGACGCGCATGTTTTCCGATACCTTAAGCAGGCTGCACTTTTGGGGCTGGCAAAGTATTATCGTACTGGCCGTCATTACAATACCGCTAGGGTTAACGCAAGGGAAAGAGTATGCTGAACTGGAATGGCCCATTGATATTCTTGTCGCTTTGGTATGGGTTATATTTGCCATTAATTTTTTCGGCACTTTGCTGAAACGCAATGAAAAACACCTGTACGTTTCCATCTGGTTTTACATTGCTACGGTCATTACCGTGGGAGTGCTTTACATTATTAATGCAATAAGCCTGCCCGTTAGTTTGTTTAAAAGTTATATTGTATTTGCCGGAATACAGGACGCGCTTGTTCAATGGTGGTACGGACATAATGCCGTCGCCTTTTTCCTTACTACGCCTTTTCTCGGATTAATGTATTACTATTTGCCAAAAGCCGTAAACAGGCCTATTTACAGCTACAGGCTTTCGATATTACACTTCTGGTCTCTTATCTTTATTTATATCTGGGCAGGCCCCCATCATCTTTTGAATACGGCGCTGCCTGCCTGGCTGCAAACCCTGGGTGTAATTTTCAGCGTCATGCTATGGGCGCCAAGTTGGGGCGGTATGGTAAACGGGCTGTTGACGATCCGTGGGGCATGGCATTTATTACGCACTGAACCAATCGTTAAATTTTTTGTGGCGGCCATTACTTTTTACGGTATGGGAACCTTTGAAGGGTCGCTTCTCTCCCTTAAGCCGGTAAACGCTATTGGCCATTACACTGACTGGATTATAGGACATGTTCATGTGGGAACATTGGGCTGGAACGGATTTCTTGCGTTTGCAATGATATATTATATTGTCCCGAAATTGTGGAAAACAGAATTATATAGCAAAAAACTCGCAAACATACATTTCTGGGTAGGCCTTTTAGGCATACTTCTTTATTACATTTCAATGCTGGCCGCAGGAATTACACAAAGTTTGATGTGGATGGAAATGGACAATAAAGGAAATCTTGTCTATCCGGAATTCATTGAAACCGTCATTCGCATAATTCCGCTCTTTTACTTCCGCGCAATAGGGGGAGTATTGTTCTTAGGCGGTTTCTTCCTGTTGCTGTATAACATTTGCAAGACCATCAGACTATCGCCCCCCGATTTAAAAAATGATACAATACAAATAAGTGTATCCCCTAAGACCGTTCCCCTTTCAGAACACGGGCATAGAAGGCTTGAAGGGATGGCGGTTACGTTCAGTGTTTTGGCGCTTATTGCCATCATGGTAGGCTCTGTCATTGAAATAGTCCCCACACTTTCCATTCATAAATACATTACGCCGGAGAACAAAATGGCGTCATTCACACCCTTGGAACTGGAAGGGCGTGATATTTATATAAAAGAAGGGTGCCACAATTGCCATTCGCAAATGATCCGGACGATGCCCCCGGAAATATTACGATACGGGCACGCTTCCATTATTGAAGAATCCATGTACGACAGGCCTTCTCAATGGGGGTCGAAACGCACGGGGCCAGACCTTGCAAGACTGGGGAAAAAATACCCCGACCTTTGGCATTACATGCATATGATAAATCCCCGTGCCGTCATAAAGGAATCCATTATGCCCGCCTACCCCTGGCTGGCAAAGAAGAAGATTCACTTTTTCGGCATAAGAAAGAAGATATCCCTCCTCCATAAAATGGGCGCTCCCTATTCAGAAAAAGAACGGGCGGATGCAGATATTATGGCGGAAATACAGGCGCATGAAATTGCCGAATCTCTTAAAAAACAAGGCGTGAAAGAAAATGTGGAAGACAAGGAAATCACTGCATTAATAGCATATCTCCAGGCGCTTGGACAGAAAGGAGTTCAATAACATGAAACAACAGGCTTTAGCACACTTTACCGATACGTATTTGGCGGCGATTGGATTTTTTTTATTCTTTTTTGTTTTTCTGGGCATCCTTTTTTGGATTCAAAGGAAGGGCGCTGCCAAACACTATGATTATATGTCCCATTTGCCGCTTCGCGAGGAGGAACGATCATGAACAGGGATACTCATGTAAAAGATACTCCTATGACAGGGGATGAATACGACGGGATTACCGAATATGACAACCCATGCCCGGCATGGCTAATGTATATTTTCTATACAACGATCCTTTTTGCCGTCTTCTACCTTGGGTACCATTTCGGAAGCGTTAGGAACGGGAAATTGCAGGTAGCCGCGACTGTTGCTCCACCTGCGAATATGATGCAAGCGGAAGAAATACTGATGGAACTGCCTGAAATAACTGAAGCGCAGCTCACTACGCTGCTGGCTGACAAGGATGCATTGGCAAAGGGGAAAGAGGTGTACGCCTCAAAATGTTCTTCCTGCCATGGAGAAGAAGGAGAAGGATTGATCGGGCCAAACCTGGTGGATAATTACTGGTTACACGGCAGAGGGGGAATACGCGAAATAGCAAGCATAATCAGCGATGGCATTCCCGACACCGGCATGGCTGCATGGAGAGGAAGAATTACAGATGAAAACATTCAGCAAACAGCCGCTTATATAAAATCATTAAGAGGTTCCATGCCTGAAAACCCAAGAGACCCGGAAGGAGAACTTGTAGAAGAATAATATGTCGAAAAACTTCTACAATCCGTCCCATGAGGGTATTCGCATAACCCATCCTATGGCAGTTTACGGATTCTACAGAAAGTACAGAACCATTGTTGAAATAGCGCTGCTCATCGCATTTTTTCTGTTTCCCTGGATAAAAATAAACGGTTTTCCTGCAATTCTCATTGACATACCGCACAGAAGATTTTCGCTGTTTGGCTTACAATTCTGGGGGCATGACACGCCCATGCTCTTCTTCGTGATGGCAAGTTTTTCCATGGGAATCGTCTTTGCCACTTCTGCCTGGGGAAGGGTATGGTGCGGATGGGCTTGCCCGCAAACGGTTTTTATTGGAGCAATTTTCCGAAAAATTGAATCTTTCGTAGAGGGAGGCCATATTGCGAGAATCAAACTCCGGAAGGCGCCTTTTCACAAAGAGAAATTAATCAAAAAAACAGTTACATGGTCTTTGTTTTTTTTGACAAGCGCTGTTATCTCTCACACAATCCTTGCATATTTTGCCGGAGCAGAAAATCTCGTCTCAATGATTGCCATTTCCCCCTTTAAAAATTGGGCGGTTTTTCTGACCACAGGTATTGTTACCATTGTGGTGATGTTGAATTTTGGCTGGTTTAGGGAGCAGTTGTGCATATCAATCTGTCCGTACGGAAGATTGCAATCGGTATTAATGGACGAAAACTCCCTTGCAATAATTTACGATGAAAAAAGAGGTGAACCGCGAAAAGGGCTGCAACCGAAGACGGAAGAGCCGGGAGATTGCATTAATTGCTATAAATGTGTTGCCGTTTGTCCAACAGGAATAGATATCCGCAAAGGGCTGCAAATGGAATGTATTGCCTGTACTGCCTGCATTGACGCATGCGACACGGTAATGGCAACGGTTAAAAAGCCGAAGGGGCTTATACGGTATGAGTCGGAAAACGGCCTGAGAGGAAGACCCTCAGGTTTTTGGCGTATTAAAAACATGATTTACCTGGGATTAGTCTCCGCCTGCCTGATAGGATTAGCCTCCTATATTTCAAACAGGCCTGATTTGGATATTACCGTATTGAGAGCGCAGGAAAGTCCTTATCGGGTAATTACCAAATCCCGGGAAGAACCCCTCATCTCAAACCATTACACGCTGAATCTGAAAAACCAGAGCTTTCATGAGATAGAAGTGGATATTAAACACGCTGAAGATAGCAGAAATAAAGGGATTGAAATTATAGCGCCGACGTATCCTGAAATGATTGCGCCGGGAAAAACAACAAAAAACCATTTTTTCATAACGTTTCCCAAATCGCTTTTGAGCGAAAAAGGGCAACTGAATTTTCAATTACACATTGCTGCTACATCAAACAACAAAACAACCCGAAATTACATAAAGGAGTTAACCCTTGCCGGACCTGTCAAATAATATAATACAACGCATTGGAGAGATGTCCCCCTTCTTTGTTCCTTTTGCAGTAATTGCCGCAAGCCTTATCGGCAGTGTCCACTGTGTAGGAATGTGCGGCGGCCTGGCATTGGCCGCAAGCGCTCACAGCAAGGCAGGGCTGATTTCATACCATATCGGACGCTTTTTAGGATACTTTTGCATTGGTGCCCTGGCGGGGCTTCTTGGCTCAAAATTTATCCATTCAGAAATGAAATACCTCTCTTTTGTATCAACGATTTTCCTGGGGATAACCTTCTTTATTATCGGATTCCGTATTCTGAAGGAGGGCAATCTTCACATAAAACAACCGTATTTTCTGCGGTTATTTTACCAGAAAAGAGTAGGGCGTTTATTAGAAGCCAGGGTTTCGCCAAAGAGAACGGGTTTTTTAATAGGTGTCCTCAGCCCTTTACTGCCATGCGGATGGTTATATGGTTTTATCCTTATAGCCGTTGCTACGCACAATCCACTATGGGGCGGCATATTGCTTTTCTCGTTCTGGTTAGGCACTATCCCCGCACTCTCCGGCATTTCCTACCTGGCAAAAAAACCGGTACAACTCCTTAATAATAAGGCAAAGGCTTTTGTAGGCGTATTTTTGATTTTTATTGGCATATCAAGCGTAATCATAAAATTAACCGGCATGAACTCCAACTGTTGCCATTAAAAATTCATAGAGACGTTGTTTGGTAATTCAGGGAACTCCATGTTTAATTATGAAACAATAGACGATGCTACTAAAAGGCTGAAAGGAGTCAAATAATGTCAGTAATAAGCTTAAGACGGAAAGACAGCCTTTCCGGTCTCCGCATGGAAATCACAGATACTGATAGTTTGTAACACTTTAGTTTTTTGAAAAAATCATACCTATTCAATGTAATCTATTAAACTACCGAAGCACAACTCGTTTCCAAACCTTGTGCTGAACATAGTGAAGTATCTGTTTGGAAACGTAATGGCACCGGAAACTACATTCGCGGGTTCAGGTTTGCAACCCAATGTCATTAAGTTAAGGATATTTGATTAAAAACAGCCCCCTTTATCTCCCTTTTTTAAGGGGGACTTTTCTGGCAGGTTTCTTAACTTAATGACATTGGTTTGCAACCTGAACCAAACGTTTTATACTTTCTATACAGCCTTCTATGAACAGAACAAATGACAAATAAATTCCAGCTTCCAAACGGGGATTTTGTGATTTGGGAATGGCATTTTACCACAGTACATAGCCCCATGATACGCATCATCGTGAAAAATGGAGGGTTGATTATGCCGATGTAGATGGCGGATATATTAGATTCGTTAGGCAATTAGTAAACACAGATATGAGTGATTGGACAACAGATGCCTGGAATGCTACAATTTATTGGTATATGAGGGGTGGGTAAAAATGAATGCCGCTGGGTTTTTGCCTTTTAAAACCCGACCTAATTTACCAACCGCCAAAACACATTAGTCTAAGGAATGGTATCGGGAAAATGAATAATTACAGGATTAAAAAAACAGTTGGAGGCCTCCTCCTGGTAATATTAAGCCTCTCCTTTGTTAACGACTCTTATTCATACAGCCGCTAGAATTACGGCGCACATTCCATGATTTACCCGGACATGCCGGAGGTTGACATCGAAGAACTCTTTCCAAAAAGTTAGGCATTGGGGGTTGCTTACCTGCGGCTTGATGTTCAGTTGTCATCCATTTTTGTTCAGGAAGACGCACCTCCGGACTGGGAGCCAATGGATATTATTGTAGATTTGGCGGGAAAATATGGCGTACAGATATTGGGAACACTCTCTTCAATGCCCGACTGGGCAGGGAATTGTCCGTCAGGAGAGGCCACCTATGACCCCAATTTTTGCCCCCCTGCAGATTATGATCAATGGGCAAAATGGATTGCCATGGTTGTGGAACGATACAAAGGCGATATTCATTACTGGGAAGTTTGGAACGAACCCAATGAATATACTTGCACCAGCACTGCATGCGAAGGATTCTTTTACGGCGATGCTTCGGAATATGCACAATTGCTCTCCACAACATATGACGCTATTAAGGCGGAGGACAGCTCTGCAAACGTGCTTATTGCGGGCGTTTTTATGCCACTAAACCATGGGGATCTCTCTGAATGGCTGCAGGAAGTGGCAGAAAATGCCCCGGATAAATTTGACATTGCCAACATTCACGTTCGTGATGATCTCGATAAATTGCCCGATATGGTTGCAGAGTTTATAGAGATGTTTTCATCGATAGGTTTCAACGGTCCGGTATGGGTATCGGAACATGGATACACATCTGACCCTAATTATCAAACGGATAAGAATTATAAAAACGGCCTCATATCGCAGGCGGAATACTATGCTTCCTCCATAAATGACATTCTGGACAATGGCGTTGATAAGGTATTTGTAACCTTGAGGGATAATGATGAATTAGAGGCGGCAGATGTTGCAGAAGGATTGCTTGCACAGGTCATAGATGACCAAACCACCGGCGAAGTAACTTTTATTGAAAAGCCATCATATATAGCAGTACTGGAACTTATAAATGCAGATGCAAGTGCAACCCCATCTTCAACCTTAACCCCAACACCAACACCAACACCAACACCAACTCCAAGTCCGGAACCAGGTGAATGTGATGCGAAATCTATAACGGCGGCATCTGAATTAAGCCTTGCAAGGGGAGAAAGTGAAGAAGTTACCGTGACGGTGAAGGGCGACAATGATTGCTTCTCTGAAGGCGTTACGGTGAAAGCAAAAATAAAAAAGGGGAAGAAGTTTATAAAAATACCGGCGAAAACGGCAGAAACCGATAAAAACGGGGAGGCAACATTCACCATCACTGCCGGAAATAAGAAAGGTAATGCAAAAGTACTATTCACATCAGATGGGTTGAAGGCAACGCTCAATGTAAAGGTTGTCAAGGAGTAATACAAAGAATGATGTGAAGGGGGGCGGGAAATAGCAAATCCTATCTCTAATCCCCAAGCTGGCAAAGCCGGAATTAAACAAGCACGAAAACAGTTCCCAGTCTCCAATCGGCAATCGGCAATTTGCAGATTGCCGATTGGGCAATAAATATTTTGACAAAAAGTGCCTGGAACTTGTCATTTGTAGTGCGACGAGGTTCGTCGCACTACATGATTTTGTAAGTTCCTCTTCGTGGGGAGCATTCCCGATTTTTTGTAAAAATGCCATTAGCAGGGGGGAGGGGGAGAATAGTACCTCAAGCTTCCAGCTTGAGGGCAACAATGTACTATTAGTTAACCAAAAATCGGGAATGCTCCTGTTCAAACTATGTCCCCCGCTGGCGGGGGTGCAGGGGGTGGACTGGATTTCTCCATCGATTCAACTACCCCTTTATTATAAAAACAAATTTGCCCCTCTTTCCCACGCTCCGCAGACAATTCCACCCCCTTAATCCCCCGCCAGCGGGGGGGACAGGCTGCCACATCCCTTGCAGCGTTGTTTTGCCCCAATTACACAAACGGTTACAAAAAATCGGGAATGCTACCCTCTTAGTACCCTTTGTGCTTTGTGTTTTGTGGTTAAACTCTTTTTGGTTGCGGCTTTTCTGCGTTATGAAGCGTAATTTGCGTGAATGGAATCGTCCAGCCATGCTTGTTGCACGCGTCAACCGCTATTTTTTGAATGGCACGGGAAAGTTTGTAATAGTCCCTGGCGACCCGTCCTGAGAAATTGGCAAGGATTGAATAATTGAGCGAAGACGACCCCGCCTCTTTAAATTCAACAACAATGCTATTGATATCTTTTTCATAACCGTTTTTTGAAAGTTCTTTTAAAATTATTTCTCTCAATATGCCCGGTATCTCTGAAGTGCTTATTGCCTGGTGCTGGTAATCAACGCCAAACGTAATATGGAGGCAAAACACCGTTGAAATGTTTATAGGTTTTTGTTGCAGGAATTCCACGGTTGAATAGGTTTTATCGCTTCCGCCGATAACCAAAAGCTTAACTATCTCCGGAGTTTGGATAACCACGTTGCCCAGGGTACCGTCCGCAAGGATTACCCAATCATTTTCTTTAGAGGGGAACCATGGTTCATCCTTATGAAATTGACGGGAACGAATCCCTTCGAGTTCTCTGATCGGAAGCCGGAGCATTCCTCCTTTTAATTCTGGGTTTACAAGATAGGTGTAAAGATTTAAGGAAGCAACCCTCCACGGCAAGCCATTATATATTACCCGCTCATTTTCTCTTACCGTTCCCAAATTTAACAAAAGTTTGCATTGTTCATAAAAGCGCGGCAAGGTTTGTTTTGCCGTCCATATCATCCCGAATATAAATATGAACGCCAATCCCAAAAGAACCCAATCCCCTGAAATATAAAGCACGATCAACAATGCGCTTGTTGCGCCAAGGAAGGTTGCGATATGGTAAAATACCTCCGCAAGGCGTACGTAGAATGAATGCTTCACCGACTTGTAAACAGAACTGCTTCTATAAACGTACCTATGGATATAACGAAGGAGGAAGAAAACGGAAAAAAAGGCGATTATTGAAAAGATAAAATTCTTCCCCCTGCTCTTAAAAAACCCCTTTACCAGCTTCTGGCTTGATTCGAGCAAAGATTTTTTTTCACTTTCTTTCTCTGCCAACTGATATTTGGCTATTGTGAGTTCCGTAGAGCATTGCTTTCCTTTATTGTACCATTCGTGCTCCAGTGCGATTAATTGCTTTTTTAGCAGCTCATCATGCACATGCGCAGTAAGTTCCTGTATATTCCTTAAGGCGTTTTTTACAAACTGAATCTTTTTTTCATGATACGACACCTGCGTCCGGAGATTTTCAATTAATCTTGGTCGGGCGGTTATACTCTTTAACTCATTAATGATAGGCCCAATCAGCACCTGGGCTTCCTCTTTCCACTCAAATTGTTTCTGTGGTTTTGCATCGAACATTTTCAGGTCAAGGCCGGTTGCAATTTCTTCAAAATTTTCTCTTGATGTATTCAAATGTTCTTTGAGTTTCTCAATTTCTTTAATAATTTCTGTCCTTTGTTCCTGTTCTGTTATGCCTGCAAGTTCATTTTTTTTGACGGCAATCTGTCCCTGAATTTCTTCCATTATCTGAATAATCCCTCTCAACGCCGTCAGGGAAGCTGTCTCTTCCGGAACACCCTGCGCTTCCTCTTCCTGCACAGTCTGAAGCCCGGATTGTCCATATGACAGGTTGCCGCATGGAAACAAAAGGAACAACGCTGCAATACAAATAAAACTACCGTTTTTGATGTTTTTCATTTTTCCTCAAATAACCTCCTAAGCTGACATAGTCAGAACCAAACAAGCTCGAAATAAAAAATACGAAATCCGAAACAAATTCCAAAATCCTCCCCCCAACCCCCTCCAAAGGGGGACAACCACAGTGGATATCAATTATCTCATAGCGCGGCTAGGCTGCAAACAAATAATTGCAGAAAGGCAAACCTGAAGGTGCGTCCTGCATAATCTCTGGAAAAAATATTTTTTATAAGATATTATGTATTCCATACATTTATATCTCATTGGTTTTACTGGTAACCGTTATAAAATAAAATCTATGATAAGAAAACATGTAAACAACATTACGCCAGGAATGGCGCTTGGTAAGACTATCTACGGAGATAATTATGCAATTCTCCTTAAAAAGGGGATAGCAATTACGCAGGATCATATTCTGAGCCTTAAAAGAAGAGGCATTGTATGCGTATATGTGGAGGAGGAAGACACTGCGGATATAGAAACGCCCGAGATTATTTCTGAAAAAGTGCATACGATGATGACGAAGCGCGTCATCATAACATACAAAAAGATTTCTGATTCTTTTAAAGACCTCAGCATGAAAGGAAGTACCTGTGAATCCATCATAAACAACATCAATTCCGAAAAGTTCAAAAAAACATTCCACCAAAATATCGAACTAAAACAATTAAATAACGATATAAGCTTTTTCATTGACGAGATTATGGACAAGGAGGTTTTGACTGGACTGAGTACCATAAAAACTCATGACAACTATACCTATGAGCATTCCGTTGATTCTGCGATTGTGGCTTTACTCTTTGCAAAGAGATTGCGCCTGGACAGAAATAAATTAAAACAAATCGCTATCGGAAAACTTCTTCATGATATCGGAAACATTTTTATTGATATGGAAATACTCAATAAACGGGAAAAGTTGTCAGAACATGAAAATGAACAAATTAAAAAACATTCTGTTCTCGGGTATGAATTACTGAAGGATCTGGAACATGTGGGATTTGTTGCCGCACACATCGCCTATCAGCATCATGAGTGGCAGGATGGTTCCGGATATCCACTGGGGTTAAAGGGGAGCAATACCTTTGACTTCTATAATGTAAATGAGATATGTTACAGCGATGAGGCAAAAATAATACTGCCGGCAGAAATTGCAGCTATTGCGGATTTTTATGATGCTTGTGTAGCAAACAGGCCTTTTCGTCCCCCGATTCCTCATGATATTGTATATGAACTTATTAAAAACGGAGCAGAGACACATTTTAATAAAGAATTAGTGCGATATTTTCTGGATTTATTACCAAAATACCCGGTAGGAACAGAGATAAAGATTAAAAATGGCGCATACGAAGGATTTACCGGGTTTGTATTTTCTTTAAACAGAGATTCACTTAACAGGCCTGTTATAAAAATTCTTTATGATAACAACAAAAAGAAAATAAACCCTGTGGTTATAGATCTAAGCTCAGTGGGCAGGAATATAACGATACAATGCATTTTCTAACAGGCGTTTAAGACAAAGAGTAAAGGGATATATCAAACAATGAAACCAGAGAAAAATCAGAAAAAAACGATCTACATCCGTGATACACTTTCGGATATGGCCATCGCCGGAGAGGATTTTTCCGGCAAACGCCTGATTGAAAGCCATATTCAGTCTGTCAGGTTCGAGGAAGGGCGTTTCCGTTACCTCCGTGCACAGGACAGCAAATTCAAAAATGTTTCCTTCGGCCATGCCCTTTGCGAAGGTGGGCATTATCAGGATTGCCAATGGGAAGAAGTGATGATACAGGATGCCCTTTTTACCGCAAACCATTTCTCCGGATGTACGATAGCAAAAACCACGGCAAAACTGAGTTCCTTCGGATTCTCCACCTTTCACAAGTGCCAGTTCCGGGATTCCTCTTTCAGCGAGGTCGCCTTCAGTGGTTCATGGTGGCATGATTGCCTGTTTGAACGGGAGGATTACTTTTTCGTCCGCTTTCCCTCCTCAACCTTCATTGATACTCGGTTTGTGGAGTGCCGTCTGCAAAAGGCTATTTTTCGGGCAGCAACTTTTATCCGTTGCAGTTTTGAGAAATGCACGCTTGATGAAGCGGTGTTTCATAAGGCGCATTTTGTCGATACAAAGTGGATTGATACCGATATAAATCAGGCGGCAAACCGGGATGAGGTGCGCTATGATTAACCTGGGGTTTGCCGTTTATTTTTTGAAAAAAACGAATTACTCAAAGGAGATCACGCCATGATTTGCAATCTGATATTCAGGCGTTTTACCGTGGGAAGTTACCCGATTAACGGGTATCTTGTTGCAGACCCTGAAACCAGGGTAGGGGTATTTATTGATCCCGGGGGTTTCAGCGATGAAATAGAGGCTTTTATCCGGGAACGGCAAATCCTCTTACAATATCTCTTTTTTACGCATGGACATTGGGACCATACCGAAGGCATGCAGGAGTTTTCCCGCCGTTATCCTGTTAAGAGTTATGCCGGAGAGGGAGAGGTACATTCTGCCAATAACATACTGCAGGGCAGCGAAATAATTGAGGTTGGTGCGCTGCAATTCAAAGCATTATCCACGCCGGGCCATACGCTTCATGGAATGTCGTACTATATCCCTGGTGGTGTGTTTACGGGAGATGCCCTTTTTTGCGGTTCAGTTGGTGGTACGAATTCTTCAAAGGCCGTTCAATGCCAGACAGAACATATCCACAAGCATATCTTCACCCTGCCTGACGAAACCCTTGTCTTTCCCGCCCACGGACCAATGACTACGGTAGGTATAGAGAAATACACAAATCCATTTTGCCAGTAAATGGGTTTATAGTATTGCCCTGTAAAAACCTCTTTTTTGTAACCTTTTCTTCGTACCACTATCCACCAACTTCTTGTTTTTAATGCTCGTTTAAATGCATAACAGTAAGGCATTGATTAGATGAGGCTTACGTAAAGTTTAGGAGTTTAGGAGTTTAGGAGTTTAGGAGTTTAGGAGTTTAGGAGTTAACTCTTTAACTCCTAAACTCTTTAACTCTTTAACTCTTTAACTCTTTAACTCTTTAACTCTCTTTGGAGCATTGGATTTTTTGTCATTTGAATTTGTTTCGTATTTCGATATTCGTATTTCGAATTTGGTTGCGGCCAAAGGCTGCGCTATGTATTTCAAGTAGCTTTCTTTCTGCCTTGTAAATATTTTTGATAACGCCCTTCACCGACACACTCGCTTCCCACGGGACATTTCTCAATACAGCTTTCAGGGATATCACGCTGTATCATTCCCCCGCAGCTCTCGCATTCGAATTCATATTCAAAACCGGCCACCGACGCCGTACCTTTCTGATGGCAGTAGGGACACGTTACCTCCAAAATTTCCACCCTTTTTATCTTCTCCGCCCCCGGACACTGAAAGACGTTCGGTTTCTTGAATTCTTTTGCGGAAGATTGAGGGGACTCCTTTATTTTTGCAATAGTTTGAACCGCCAAAACGCGGAGAGGCATTCGCCGCTCTCCCTTTAAAAAATCCTGAAGCATTTTTATGGCCTCGCGATTCCCCTTTCCGGATCTGCCAATTTCTTCAAGGGCTTGACGCACCACTTCGCTTTCATTATGCTGCAATCTTTGCATAAGCAATTTCATAGGTGAATGTTCTTCGTTCATGCAGCTACTATGGCATATTTCCCACAAAATGAAAGAAACAACCCTGACAGGGTTAATATACCATGCTCGCCAAGACTCTTTTCTCTCATTTCGTGTAGGGTGGGCTTTTTCACAGCAAATCCACCAATAATAAATGAAACGGTTGATTCGCTGTCGCTTGATCCACCCTACTGTCTAACGGATTTTACCCACACCTTATGGGTGAAGACTTACCATATTCTTGTGTTCCCGGAATCTGCGTACCTGTTTCAACATGATAGGTTATTTTTTCAGGAGAGAATGTATTACGAATAATCTACTTTGCCATTGGAAATCTTTATCAACTTTTCAACAATTTTCACCATCGCCATCGTATCCAACTCACAATACTCTTCAAGATATTTCCGAACTGTCTTTCGCTCTTTTTCGGTAACACCTTCTCCATACGTCACTCGCAGATATTCATTGCTCGCCGTTCCACCATCGGCGATCTCCATCCCATCATATCCTTTTCCCGTTAGTACAGGTAAGACAGATTTGATCGATGCGCTTCCCTCTTGTTTGTAGTTATAGTAGTAGAAGGCTTTGAAAGGATCCAACAGATCAACTATTCGGGCTTGTATCTTCCGATTCCACTCCCGGTAAGCCGGAAATGCTTCGCACGCTTTGTTGAGTTTGTCTTTTTCAAAGGATGCGTTGTATGTAACAATCGATCCTTTCATGCCAAGGTGTTTTTTCAATAGCTTTAATAATTCCGGACGGGGGTCGTCTTTGCCTTCTGCTAAATAACCGATGTGCTCAAGTTTACTCTTTGGTGATGCTTGAATATGAAGCGAGAACTGAAATGGAATCTGTTGATACGGTTTTACATGGTCAAACAGCGGGATTGCAGTTCCGATAGTCTCAAAATCAAGATAATATAAAGGATAAGCAAGTTTATTTAAGAATGACTGTATTCCCTCTTTATTTACATACTCTCTTTTTGACCGAAGACTCTGTATCTGTATCTTTTGTTTAGCGGATAGTGTGATGGAATCATCGAACTTTAGAATATCGGTGACGCCATCATTTATCAATGAAAAGGCTTTCTCTCCTTTGAAGTAATATAACGTCAGCGGATTGTGTCTTGGCAAATAATCAAAGCATTTTTCTTGCAGCGGACATTCGTAAGGGTCGTTACAATGTAAACCGATTTCAATTTTGGGATATTTTTTTGCTGCAATTACTTTGATCATTTTTTCCAATCGTCCTTCAACTTCTGGAAGTAATATTTTCACATCCGATGTAATATCTTCAAGGGCAAATAACTTTCCCGGATCGATTTCTCCTTTGCGGACATATTCATTATTAATATGCAGAAGATAACATCGTTTGATCTCAAGTCCGGTTCCTTTATATGTATACCACTGCAAAGAAAGGTCGTAAAGATGAATATCTTTCACCTGGGTTGAACTTTTCACTTCTATAATTTCCCAGGCTTTTCTTCCTACCGGATTTAGAATATCTGCGCGGGCGTAAACGTTTTCATAACGAAATGCGGCTTCAAAAAGCGGTAGGCGTTTTGAGATTAACTGTTTAGATTGCTCAATGACCTTTTCAAAAGCGATGATATCTTCAGACACTTCTATTCCGGTTGGATAGCGTTTTTTTGCGTATTCACCGACTAAATGTCCTTGGTCGAATAGCGCTTGCGTGCCGGCATCTACTTCCAGGAACTCTTCTTTTGCGTTGTAGTAATGCCAGAGGAGTTTATGGCACTGAATACCGGCGATGTATTTTGTTTTGGAGATGAAGGGTGATTTATTCATAACGCAAAAATGTTAGTTATCTATCTTTCCAATTAATTGGATCATATAAATTAGCGGGATTGACTCGTTCTGCTTTTGTATACATCTCTACTGAGAATCGAAATGTTAATACTCTACCATCACTAAATTCAAAATGCAAAAATCCTTATTATTCATCTTTCGAAAAACTTATTTGTTTGAATATATTATGTCGCCCCCTCTACATTTTTACGGCGAATTATACGGTAGAGGTTACTCGGGAGCAAAACTCGGCGCTGCCTTCCTTAGTTTTTCGCGTAAAGTATCATCATTCGCTAGTTTATCAAGCGCCTCGTCGTTCAACAATTCGCCGAACAAGTGAGCTTTAAGATTTTCCCTGCGTTTTTTCGATACCCCGTATTGAAAAGAATCATACGTCCCTTTAAAAATAACCGGAATGACTGTTATTTTTGGCATCTCACCCTGCTTGCCTTTGTCCTTCCATTCTTTGGCTTCCGCCTCCCATAAACTATCTATCCGGTCCACGCGTCCAATCTGTTGTTCAATTATGCCAGGATTCCATTCTGAATGAAACTGGACGACTATACGACAGGCTTTATGCAAGTTCAATCCTTCGCGTCCAACTTGACTTTGAGCGATAATGACCTTAGGGAAAGAGTTTTTATCATTAAACTGTGCCTGGAGTACACGCCTGGTTTCCATTTTTACATTGCCATAAAGCATACGGGCAAACATACCGAAGCGGCCTGACAAATGATCAAGTTCATCTTTGAGAAGTTTCTTTAGCGCCTCTTCGCTAACATTATCAGCAAAATTATCTAATTGGATTAACTCTTTTATTTTTTCCTCGTCGCCAGTGAAATAATCGTGCTTGGCCCATGTCGATTTTGGCTGACCTTTACGATCCGGTTCGCGCTCGTCATCCCTTTTATCAAAAAAACTTTTTAAATACTCACACCAGATGTCCAGCGCTTTCATCTTTATATTTTTTTTTTGGTATTGTTCAAATTCCGTGTCGTTATAAATTATGTCATTGACCAGGCGTGCCCGTAGAAGTTTTACCACATCATCTTCAGCATTTTCAATATTTTTAATTGCCACATCGCCCGGCAGTGTTGCTACAAATTTTTTATCAATATGGGTCGTCAATTTGTCTCGTAGATCTTCGTAGCTCTTGCCGCCTTTCTCAATTGCAGATTTCAATTCATCTTCCGATGAATATTTTCTTGAAGGACGCGGCTCCATTCGCCGGTACTCTGCCCAAATACCCGCAAGATTATCTATACACATTGTTGCGCCTGGAATTGGAGGCTCATGCTCATCGTTAGACTTCTTGCGGTCGAGGAGGCGCAAAACAGTCCTACGATTCAGAACATCCCAAAGCGATTTTAATGGCTCAAGAAACGTGCCAAAGACCAGCACTTTTTCCTGCTTCAGTTGACCATTATCCCAGAGATATTTCTCAATTTCATCCGCAGTTTTTCTGATTCGTGGATGCCCTGCAAGGTCGGCATTGTTTGATTTCAGAATACGATTCCAATACTGAATACGTCGAAGTTTTCCTTGAATGTAACTTTGGCGGTTATATTCATTATTATCGTCTCTCTTATCAAGCCTATTGTTTTCAAAATATTTGTTAATAGCCTCATCGAGTTTTTGTTGATCGTTACTTTCATCTTTTCCATTCCCGTCCGTCTCTTTGTTCGTTGAATCTGCGCCCGATGTGCTAATCTTTCCCGCTGCGTAACGACTGTCCGCGATTTTCAACCGGCCTAGTTGTTTATTCAGGTCTTTATCATCAGTGATGCATCCCTTTGCAGCCTTACCAATTGCTTCCAAGGCAAAAACTGAGGGTTTCCATTCGTCTTCAATCTCGCAATAATCAATATTTATCTTTTTTTCGTAATCACGGTGAGGGTGAGCTTTTTCTTTGCACAGTTCTTCCCCAATCAACTCACGCATCTCCTTCTGTTCTGTTCGCATGCGGCGGGTGACATAAGGTTTTAGTTTTTTGACAAAATCATTACTAGCTGCGATCAGCCTCTCTATTATAGCAACATTGTCGGGGTGCTTGTTTGCCTCTGTGTGTGCCTTTGCAAAATTATCAACAGAATCTTTTGGATATTTGGCGCCTATCCGTTTGAATACTTCCTCCCACTGGCAAGCATTTAATTCCATGGGTGTTGCGGTCAGGGCAATCCTTTTGGAGTTATCAGCCTCTATTATATCCCTAAGTATAGTGCCCAGCCTTTTAGGGTCATCTTCAACATCACGATTTTTGTGGGCTTCGTCAATGATAAGAAGGTCAATAGAACCAAGTAATTTCTTAATCATTTTTAGCCCGCGCTTTTCGTCGTTAAAGTATTTTTTAAAATCTTCTTTTGCTTTTGCAGATTCTAGACTACGAAATGGCAAATCATCAGTAGCAAAATCATCAAATAGAGATTTTTTATTTTCCACCAATTCCATCAAATAGTTAGCAGCCTTATTTATTTGAGGTAACTCATTACAGTCAACATTTTCAATTTTAACAGGACAGTCAGTAGCTTTGTTTTCTTTATTATTAGACGGACAATATGCGCCACCTATACATTCTTCATTGCCCTTATATAGCTTTTTGACAAGCTGCCAGTAACTATTACTCTTATGTTTTCCGTTATTTACATCTATTAGCGCCTTTACAAGAACAGGCAACATATATCGCCGAGGTCTGGCATCATTTCTAAGCAGTGGCGGTCCAAACTGATGCGAAATCAACAGCCATCGCCCGGCATTTTGAGTCAAAGGAAATTGAAGGTTGTTATCCTCGAAAAGCGAGTAATACGAACGAAGCATGATCGGTTCATTACTGCTTTTTGTATCTTGTTCTTTATTGCCTATGCTTTTAAGAAATTCTTCCCATTCTTTCTTCCACTGGTAAATCAAACCTGGCGGAACCACTACAGCTACTGAACCACCGGCCTCCAGCACTGACCGTATAGCGACCATAGCAACACGGGTTTTACCCATCCCAACCTCATCAGCAATCAAGATACCGGTTTGTTCTCCAAGTCGATTAGACATCCATCTGATAGTATCATCTTGTCCAAACTTCCACTTGCTTGCCTGTCCTGCCAATTCGTTCATTCTTTGTATTGTGTTATTCCAATCCATTACTTACTCCTTTTTCCACAAGCAACTTTGCGTTTTTAAAACCCCATTTATCAATGACTTCTTCAATAAAATTTTTATATTCTTCAGTTGGTTCAACAGGGGCAAATCCAGGCTTTTCTTTGAGCAACTCCAAAAAGTTGGTACCAAGCGACTGTAATTCATTAATAGTCTCTTTTTTCATTCCTTCAATAAGCGTTTGTCGAAGATGAGCAATCCAGTCCCTCATTTGTCCCAATCTAATTTGCTGGTTTTGCACTGCTATAGTTTCAACAAGTGCAGTAGCCGAATGAAGCGGTGAATCTTTGTATTGATTACGCAATTCACAGAAATCCTCGATGATACGATTTGGTACATTGCCCGTCTGGCTATCTTCCGTAGCGTCTTCAATAGTGCCATCTTCCTCTTCGTCTTCGTCTTCATAGACTGCGGGAAAACTACGAATCATATCAAGAATTTCCGGCATAGATTTTGGCCGCATAGGCGGTGAATAAAAATCACCTTTTTCGTTGAATACAGGAATGTCCCATTTCCATTCGTAAGGCTTACCCTCCTGTTTTGCCTTCAACCTGATATTAAAACAATTCACATCTATCTGCATTTCTTCTTGGCCATTATGAATAGCTTCGCCATTTATTGTAATTGTTTCCCATCTGGCATTTGGGTTGTTCTGATTTTGATCCCATTCCAATTTCAACAGGCATGTTTCACTATTCCACACACATGATGTTATCGGAGGGGATGGATGAATTTCTGATTTCTGTTCTGATTCTTCACCGTCAGGGTTCTCCTCAATTGAATCCGGATCAAGCCAGTAATCAGGATCAATACCGAGTTTTTTACAAAGATCTTTGTCTTTTATGGAGTCATTTACTGCAAAAAATACCCCTGCCTCAATATTGCCGTTGGTCCCAGGACCTAGCGCAAAACCCTGCTTGCTTAGGTTGCCGGACCCAATATAGAGAAGACCATTTGAGTAACTATCGTTCCGTTTATTCGCGGTAAAAATATATTTTGCATGAAAAGACGCATCCTCTTTATCTGGATGCTTTGGCGGACATAAAGACCATGTGAGATCGCTATCCGGAGTATTCTTTATCCATTCTCCCACAGCGCCTGATGTTGCAGGATTAATTACAAGCCATTTACTTATTCTGTTTCCGTCTTCATCTACATAATCGACGTTCTTTGCCAACCGGTCTTTCCCTTTTAAAACATCCACAATTCCCTTAACAACTTCTGGTTCTTCAGGTTCTTTTGGCAAGTCCTTCTTATCCGCCTGTTCAAAAAAACCTGAACCGCAGCATATAAAATTATGACGCGTTCCATTTTCAACAACAAATTTGATAAACTGCGCTCCCATTGAATTATCAACGAAAATTTCGTTTCCTTTTGCCTTGACATCAAGTAAATTAGAAACAAATCGGGGTGGATAGCCTCTTTTAGGAGGGTTGGCTTTTTCTGAAATTTCATTCAAAAATTTCGTTATGCGGTTTCTAAGATTCAGATTCTTTGCTATGCTGTAATAGCCTCCACTCCCGTCTTTTCCCAGCAGTACCCTCCAAAATTCAACAGCTTCACAGATATCAGACGCCTCTTGTTTTTGGTTTTCACTGCTTGAGGTACAGTCGTAATCACAATACCACACCAGATTGATGCTACTGTTGACAGCTTCGCTGGTCCAGTTGCCGGTAAAAACGATTAGTCGATAATAATCCGGTTGACCTTTGGCTGGTTCGCCAAAACCTAACAGCGCAACCTTTGCGTGCTGAAGCTTAGTTTTTCCCTCCCACTTACGCTCTTCAGGATATGCCTGGTAAAGGCCTGGTAAACTAGGAATTGGGCCGTTATGGGGGTCTAAAAAAAGAGCCATGTAACAATGTCCCAAATGCATGCGCTGAGTTTTTCCTTGCCACCCAGAAAACCGCTCTAAAATACCTTCCGCAAACTTTTCATCTGCTGAGAGCGCGCATAGCAGTCCAAAAACGCCTATGCGCTTTTCGTCAGGAGAACAGAACAAATCTAATAACGATTGTCTTTCATTATTTTCGGCACTCATTGACAGTTTCTCCATAGTTCAAATAGTTGACGGACTTTGTATTCAGTTGAGGATTCTTCCATTCCTGCAAATTCCTCTTGTTTTTCATTTCCCGCGCCTTCATCCATTTCTTTGCGTCTTGAAAAAAGAGGGCCTTTTTCAATTTTGTTTCCTTCGGCGGCAGATTTCAAAATAACACCGTCTCGTGTAATCACTTTTCGAAGTAATTCCTCGTCATTATCAAGATCAATTGAGAGAATCTCATTCGTAAAATTAGCCGCATCCTGGTGTTGCTTCTTCGACTTATTCGCACATTCATGGAATATGTTTGCTGCAGAGCGCAATTTTTTCAGCATTTTATCTAGTTTGTCGGCTAATTTTCCGATAATCCGGATGTTGTCTTTATCGATTATTTCAGCGCATTCATAAATCAAATCACGGCCCGTTTTAAGAAGTGCATCAAACGCTTGCGCCGTTTTAATTTCAATTACCTGATCGGGCTGAAGATGCTTTTTTACACTATCTAAATCCGGTACGTCTTCTTTTTTGTAATTACCAAATGCTTTAATCAAGCATGCCCTGCGCTCGCTCTTCGCCAAAGAATCGTTTGTATTTGTCATAAGACGATCCAACGTAATCTGTTTTTCCTCACTTGTAGCATCTCTCCATAAACCATCAACAATATTTCTTATTTCATCGCCACCAATCCAGTCTGTAATAGCCTTTCGGATGCTTTTGCCTCTTTTCTGGCTTAAAAAGGCTTCGGCCAGGCATGATCCGTTCTTAGTCAATTCCATTGAATTAAACCGACTTCCCTCAGTTAATCCAAGACTGGAAAGAGCGCGAACAGTTGAGGAACGAAACGGGATACGTACGTAAAACTTGGGTTGCGAAAGCTCCTTAAAACTCCATGCATCAGAATATCTATTAAAGGCTCTTTTACCGCGAAGACCTTCTTGATTCCGATCCTGCCGCCATGCCAGCTTACATGCCATAGCCTCAATCGCATTGGCAATTTTTACCGGTCTAAAGTTATGTATCTCTTCTGCAAGTTTAATTCCGGCAGCCGCCCACGATAGCTGGCGGACAAACCATACTCCGCCAATACCCGGCACTATCAATTCGCGGTAATAACGAATGGCTTTATTCAGGTTCAGATTTAAAAGGGCCCGCTGCGTTTCAAACTCTTCCATTTCAGGAATAAACCAGTCAGTCATCATTAAAATCCTTTCTATTGGTACAAATTAACGGGTCTACACTTATTACATAAATTCTTTTCTACGGGTAAGCTTAATAAATGTATTTCTTTTGCCATATCTCTGCTCTCCTTTTTATCGTTTACGACGTGATGTAACAAACCTCATATCAAAGCCATTATGCATTATACCAAGCACAGACAGCATGTCAAACAGCGCACGAAAGCCATCTCATTGCACGCAACACCCCCTTACTCTTGCTTCGCAGATGGAGATTGAACCAGCGAAAAGTTTTCGGATTACTAACCCGAACGCCATCATTAATGAATCGCGTAGTACCATAAAGAACATATTATTGTTGAAACGATAATGAATACTTATAGGCATTTATAATCTCTTCCGGCCCGTTTGGGTTAGGATTTAATCATTTCCGACGACCACCCTGCCCACTACCGCCCCCTCCTTGCTATACACGGTTATATGCCCATCTCTGACAACTGCGCGGTTCTTTATCTTGCCACTGCTGTCGTACACGGTTATTTTATTATTTTTGATAACGATGCGTTCCTGCAACTTGCCTTCTTTGCTGTACCACGTTCAACCGACGCCGTACCTTCCTGGTGGCAGTGGGGACACGTTACCTCCAAAATTTCAACCCTTTTTATTTCCTCCGCCCCAGGGCACTGAAAGACGTTCGGTTTTTTGAATTCTTTTGCGGAGTAACACTTTAGTCCTTTGAAAAACTAAAAACGCGTAACACTTTAGTTTTTTGAAAAATTCCAATAATAGCGCTGCTTGCCATAAGCGTAGGGGCGGAGTATATAAACGGTTGCTGCTCGTTCCTCGCTTGAAATATCTAAGTAGAGACAGGTTTGAAACCTGTCTCTACCATGTAGTGCGACGAGGTTCGTCGCACCAAAAAACAGTTGTGCGATAAGGAATAGGGTCTGCTTAAATTGTGCGACGAACCTCGTCGCACTACAAATGACAATTTCCAGTTTCAAAAGACTAAAGTGAAGGAACTCTTTTACTTTTGCAATAGTTTGAACCGCCAAAACGCGGAGAGGCATTCGCCGCTCTCCCTTTAAAAATTCCTGAAGCATCTTTATGGCCTCGCGATTCCCCCTTCCGGATCTGCCGATTTCTTCAAGGGCTTGACGCACCACTTCGCTTTCATTATGCTGCAATCTTTGCATAAGCAATTTCATGGGTGAATGATCTTCGTTCATGCGGCTACTATGGCATATTTCCCACTGATGGGGAAGTAAAAAACCTGACACAAAAGCCCACCAGGCAGGTAATTTTTACATTGCTATTTTGTAAATATTACACATAGGCGCAAAAATCTCTGTAAAAATCGTTTGCGTTATTTATTTTAACCATTGCCATGTTGTTGTTTAACTCAAAACAGGCGCATTAAAAATGCGTGGCATATATATTGCTCAGTAATTATAATTCATCAACGCAATGACTTGTGCAATGGTTATCTGCGTCTTTTCCGAAGACAAAAGGTATTAACTAAATAATGAAAGATTACACGAAAAACAAACGTCCGGATATGCTGGAACCCTTTTTCCCGAACGAAATGTTCCGGTACATTATCGTTGGTTGCTTCCTTGTGGTGCTTGACCTCCTTGCCGTTTTGTTTTTCCCGCTCCCGTTTAACCCTGTAAACAAACCGGAACATATTCCGTGGTTTTTCATGCCCGTGTATTTGCTCAAAAAATGTATCCACAGCGAGTTTGTCTTTATTCTTATGCTTGTGGCAAGCGCCTTGTTCTTTATCTTCCTTCCATTCATTTTCAGAGGAAAACGAAGGCATGATACGAAGCAATCCTGAAAATGCATCCATGGGCAGACGTCTGTTCCTCTTTTTCATGGTTATCTTTTTCTTTCCGATGGCCTTCATTATCAGCGGCTGCATTATTTACCCTGAGCTGGTGGAAACAGGCATGAAATCGCCTGAAGCGGAAAAATGCGGCGATTGCCATATTGATATTTACCATGAATGGAAAGATTCGCCCCATGCCGGCAGTTATACCAGCAATGCCTTTAGGGAACAAACATTTGATTATTCATTCACTTTTTGCCTTGGATGCCACGCACCGGAAACCATTTTTACCGATGCAAGCATCGACCCTCGGAATATAAATGTAGAAGAGGGGGTCAATTGCAATGCCTGCCATTTAAATGACTGCACACTCGCCGGGCCAACCCCTGCCCGCGCCCCGCATCCGGTTACCGGGATGAATATGTTTTACAAGGCCAGTGAACTTTGCGGAAAATGCCACGTCGGCACGTATAACGTCTGGAAAGAAATAAAAGACGCCGAAGATAAAAAGACCTGCCAGGACTGCCATATGCCGGAAATAGTCCGAAAACTTATTCAGGATGAACCCTGGCAAAAGATATATCCAAAGCGGGAAGGCAAGCAGCATCTTTTTTCTTTTCAGGAGTTAATTCCCGTTGACGAGCATATGTTGTCCCTTTGCTTTACTAAAATAGTTCAAACAGAAGATGCTATTGAAGGCGCACTTGAAATAACCAATACCGGCATCCCGCATAGTGTACCAACGGGTGACTACGGATACCGGGAAGTGCTCGTGACAATAGAGTTGTTAAATAAAACGGGGCATGTTGCAGGCTACAGAGAGACAAGCCTGTTTGTAGAATTGAAAACAGCGCTGCACTATAAGGAGAAGCGAATGATACCATTCCACTTTACGCTGAAAGATAATGTCTGTACCCTCAGGGCAAGAATGATAAGAACGTCATTAAACCGTGACATATCCATCGTTTTGGCGGAAAAAATATATTCGCATTGATTTTGATTCCAGTAGTTGCGGCTCGTTCCTCACTTGAGATATCTAAGTAGAGACAGGTTTGAAACCTGTCTCTACCATGTAGTGCGACGAACCTCGTCGCACTACAAATGACAATTTCCAGTTTCAAAAGACTAAAGTGTTACGTTGTAAGTGAAGAATAAATCATGTTTGAAGAAGTAAAAAATTTAAATAAAAGACACGCCGTCCGGCTGGCAATCTCTGCACTCATAGCCATTGCAATTGCTGTGGCAGCGCTGTTTTTTACCGTGACGAAGGTGAAGTATACACAATATTGCGGCAAGTGCCATTCGGACGTCACATTCAACAATAAATGCTACAATGTCTTGTCAGGGAACATTGCCTGTATCGACTGCCATGCACCCGAAAACAGAAGCATGAAGGTAATGGCGGTCGAAATGGCGGATGAACGTTGTACATCAGAACTGTGTCATCCTTTACAAAAACTCTCAGAAACGGCAACCCGATTCAAAAAAACAAGAGATTTCCGGCATGCAACACATACAAAGCATTTTCCAGGCAATCTTACGTTGCGCTGTGTCTCCTGCCACTCGCATGGTAATGGCAGAAGACATTTTGAGACAGAGGCCGATACCTGCAATGTATGTCATTTTGCCGGCATGCAACAGGCGCTTCTCACAAGGGAGAAACAACCCATTTCCGAATGTACCTTGTGTCATGCTCCCGTAGAAAAAAACATTCAAATTTACGGCAACACATTTAACCACATTGCTTATGAAGAAAGGAAGAACGTGGGTTGTTCCGATTGTCATTTCGCTGTTGTACAGGGAAACGGCGCCGTTGTCAGGGAGAATTGTTATGTATGCCATCAAACTATTCAGGAAAAGTATACTGCACCGGACATGCATGATATCCATATAATGAATCACAAAACATCATGTGTTGCATGCCACAGTGCCATTATACATACCGCTATGAAGAAAAATGGAGTTGTGCTTTCAAATATTCCGAACCGCACATTTGACCTCTCTCTCTACAAAACGCAATGGATGGTTATGGCGGGAACGGGCGGCGCAGGCATTGCGGACGAACCCGATCCCATGTTTATCGCAACGCTCAATTGCTCTGCATGCCACAAGGACGTATTATTATCAAAAGTAGCGCCGGAGGTATGCAACAATTGCCACGACCGTGGATTTGACAAAATAGTATCCGAGCAAATATCTTTCGTCTCGAAAAGAATGCGATTGCTAAAGCTTCTTTTGAAAAGGGCAAAAAAACTACCTCTTCAGAATGCAGGGCATGTTATTACTGAAGCGGAGTCGAATTATTATTTTATTAAGGAAGACGGGAGTAACGGCGCCCATAACATTAAATATGTAAAGGACCTTCTGGAATACAGCATCACGAAACTCAATCAGGTCTTGCAGGAAAGCACATGAAACGATTAATAATCATCGCCTGTTTTCTTATGGCTTCGTTCAATCCACCCACATCAGGGGAAGAAAACCTGTTGATGCGGCAAACCCCGTTCGTGTATCCTTCAGGCTCATGCACGGACAGGTGCCACGTAAATTATTTGCATTACCGTACAAAATATAAGGAAGGCGTTTTTTTGCACAACCGCCATTCACCCATACAGAACATTGAATGCTGTGAATGCCATAATAACGATCCGGCAAACACGAAAACACACGGCGGTTTAATAATTGAAGAAAACGACTGCAAAAAATGTCATCACAATGAAGCAACAAATGACGATTGTTTGAAATGCCATTCCGCGGTAAACGACTACCGAAACGGTTCGTTCCGCTATGCGGGCATTCATTCTCCCGTCACCGGAACCCCTGATTGGATGTATAAGGCGGTGTTGTGTACCGATTGCCACAAACAGGAAGAAAACAATTTTCTCTTCCGTGATACCCGCAGTATCTGTATAGAGTGTCATAATGATGATTACGGATTACTCTATGATAAATGGAAAGAGTTTTTGAGAGAAGAAACGCAGCCGGTTATCCGGGAAAACAATAATAGCGCGAAAATGCAAAAGTATGTAAAGCAAATACAACAATATGGCATACACAATATCCAATTATCACGAATACTTTTGAAAGGCATTCAAAAAGAAAGGGACGTCTCTGCACAACCATGAACATAACAGAAGAACACGTTCATTTCCCTTCTGATAATTTATCCCTCGAGGGAGTATTGGCATACGATGAAAACACAATGCCTTCCAGGGCAATTCTTTTATGCCCCCCCCATCCTACCCTCGGCGGCGATATGGAAAACAATATAATAACGAGCCTTGCGCGTGTTTCGGCAAAAGCCGGCTTTCTCTCGCTCCGTTTCAATTACCGCGGCGTTGGTAACAGCGAATGCGGGGTGAAAGATATTGCAGAAATATTTCACTACTGGGAAAAAACAATGAGCAGTGAAAATTATGCCGATGCCCTAACGGACGTTCATTCAGCTCTAAATTTCCTGGTAAAGCAGTCCGGCAGGGACGCTAAGATATTTATTGCGGGGTATTCATTTGGCTGTATTGTTGGCATGAGAGTAGCGACGGCAAGCGATGCCGTATCGGCATTCGCTTCAATTTCCACGCCATTTGGCAAATATAACCTCAGTTTTTTAAGGGAATGTAAAAAACCAAAATTATTCATATATAATCAAAATGATTTTGCCACAACAGTGGAAGACACACTGCAAGGTTTAGAAAAAATACCCTTGCCCGTGACAAGTGAGTTAATAGAAGACAGCGACCATTTCTACCGGGGAAAAGAAGACATTGTTTCCCGGAAGGTGTGTCATTTCTTTGATGGTATCCCGTATTGACAACGACACTCAACCGGCTCGCCATTTGTGATATATACCCAAAAAACTCACAAAATGTGAATCTTATAAGGGTGGCACGGACAAGCCCTGTTTGGAACTATTAGAGTTGCTGGTGTTTTAAGATTTCAAATGAAGGTAACAATTGAAAACTTCCAAAAATCTTCACACAAAGTAGCCATTATATACAGCTAAATTTGAAGCATCTGTACAATGCAAGTTTAACTATATCCCATGATTTTCTTGACTTTATAATTGCAAAGATATAGTTTAACCACGAGCCTTGATATCGAGAGTTACTATAGCAAAAGGAAACGGGTGCAATCCCGATTTTTTGTAACTATCTGCACAATGTAACACAAGCATCCTTCTTGTGATATTTAATACACAAGCTGCCTGCCTATACGGGTGGCACAGGCATTTTGCCTGTGCGGAATACAGGCAGGAATGCCTGTACCACCCTTGCAATAAATTTTATTATTCATCTTCCGAAAACCTTATTTTTTGACTATATTTACAAAAAATCGGGAATGCACCCACCTTGTGTGAAAATAGAAATCAATTATGATTTCAATATTCTGGCAACGCTCAAAGACAAGCAACTGCAAGTAGGCAAAAGATTGTTGCAGGTAAATATTATTCACACAGACATTTTTAATCAGTAAACAGTATGGAAAAGTTGCTTAAAAACGATTTACTGTCACCGTATGTATCCATGCTGGATATAGACCTGAATGATACCTTTTCTTCAATTAAACAAAAAGAATGGACTGCGGATAACTTTAAATTTGCCACTGCAGTATCGGTAATGTCTTCATCCCGTATAGAAGGCGAAACCTTAGAGGTTGACAGCTATGTAAAACACAAAGTGCTCAACATAGAATATCTGCCCAACCTGACCGAAAAGCCCAATGATTTGTACGCAGCCTATGAATTTGCAAGGGACAACAGGCTTAGCCTATCCAATTTTTATAAAGCCCACAGCATAGCTACCCGTCAGTTATTGCCGGAGGCACAACGAGGCGTGATAAGGACAGGTAACATGCTGATTATGGAGCAGCAGTCTCAACGCATACAATACGAAGCTGCGCCTGCATCCATTGTAAAAAAGGAATTTGAACGCTTTTGGGATGAACTGGAGACATTGCTTGCCGGTTCGCCCAGCACCGAAGAGATTTTCTATTATGCATCTTACATTCATTTAATATTTGTAAAAATTCATCCATTCAATGACGGTAATGGCAGAGCTGCCAGGCTGCTGGAAAAATGGTTTTTAAGTAGCCATTTAGGTCAAAATGCGTGGTATATAGCAATCGAGTATTACTATTATCACAACCTGCAAGCCTACTACAATAATTTAGCCCGCATAGGATTGTTCTATGAAGATTTAAAGTATGAAAAAGCATTGCCTTTTCTGCTAATGCTTCCAAAGGCATTGGAAATACAGTATAAAAGCAGTTAAGTCAAAATTATGGAATTAAAATTTTGTTAAGACACATGTGCGAAGAAAAGAATGAAGAAGAAAAACTTGCCCGTCTTGAATGCCCAACGTCCATGTTGGGCAGGGAGAAAGAAAGAGAATGATTTTAGACAACAAAAATGAAAACAAAAAGGTTTACCAGTGGCTGAAGGAATATACAGAATCTGGCAAAATTGATATTGTTACGGGCTATTTCACAGTTGGTGCGCTGTCCTATCTTTCACACCAGATAAATGAAAAAATACAAGCATTTAGAATGGTACTTGGCGATATCGTCAACATAGATATGATGCAGGATCGCACTATAGATTTACTGAGTGAAAACATCGCGATTGAAGCAGCACTTAAACTGAGTTCGGTAGCCAAGGAAGCTGTTGAGTTCCTGAAACAAGAAAAGGTTGAAGCGAAGACCCTTGAACCAAATTTCTGCCATGCCAAAGTATATCTCTTTAATCCGGAAAAAGATGATAGGCATAAATACTTCATATCAGGTAGCTCCAACCTTACAGAAGCCGGTATAGGTCTTAAGGAAACAAACAATATTGAACTGAACATTGCAGAAACTGGAAATAACAATCAGTACCTTGAATTGGTAAAGTGGTTTGATGAACTATGGAAAAGTAAAGAAGCACATAAATCTAAAACCATTGTTGATGAGAGTGGGAAGAAACATACCACACCATTTAAAGAGTATTTAATAGAAGCAATCGAAAGAATCTTTATAAAATACACCCCAAAACAACTGTATTACAAAGTCCTTTTTGAACTCTTTGGCAATCAGTTATTAACAGAACAAGACAATCCCGAATTTAACCGACAAGTCGGTAGATTGGAAAATACGGTCATATACAATACACTCTATGATTTTCAGCAAAAAGGTGTTCTAAGTATTATAAGAATGATTCAAAAATATGATGGTGCAATCCTTGCCGATGCTGTTGGATTAGGAAAGACCTGGAGTGCCCTTGCCATCATGAAATTCTTTCAAATGCAAGGCCGTGAAATTATTTTGGTTTGTCCAAAAAAACTTCAGCATAACTGGCATAGATATAGAAGACATCAAAATTCAAAATTTGAAAAAGACCAGTTAGAATATTTTATACGCTATCACACAGACATGCACACAGAAAGAATGGAACGATATACCGACATAGCAGATAAGTTTTTTGTTAGCGAGAAACCTAAGCTATTTGTAATTGATGAGAGCCATAATTTACGGAATGGCAAATCACAACGATATAATTTCCTTGTAAATGAAATCCTGAAGAAAAATGATGATGCAAAAGTTCTAATGCTTACTGCAACCCCTATTAACAACACCCTGATTGACATCAGAAATCAATTCAAACTGGTTAAACAGGGTAATACGGATGGTTTTTACGAATCTCATTCGATAAGAAATGTAGACCATCTTTTTAATCGTGCGCAGCACGCTTTTTTTAAATGGCGCGAAGGCGAAAATCTCAAGATAGCAGATTTCATTAAAATACTTCCCAGTGATTTTTTCCGGCTAACAGATTCTTTAACTGTTGCACGCACCCGGCCTATGATTGAGAAGCAAAATACAGGCTTATTCTTTCCTAAGAAACGAAAACCTGAAAATATCTTTGTTACCCCAAAGCAAATAGGCAACTTTGACAGCTTTGAAGAATTGTTCGACCATTTCCCTCCGCTCTTATCTGGTTACCAGCCGACTTTTTACATAGAACAATCTGAATATGTAGAAAAAATACACGATGAGCGACAGCGGGACAGATTCCTCGTTAAGATGCTGTATATCTTACTCGTAAAAAGACTGGAATCGTCCTGGTTCTCATTCCATTCTACAGTGGGTAAAATTCTTGCTCACCACCAAAACGCACTCGACAAAATAAATCAATATGAACAAGGCAAAAAGAATGTTGAAATTGAAGATGCTTTTGAACAGGACATTTTCGATGAGGATGAGCAGGAAGATTTAGCAGACGATTTATCCCTCGGCAAAAAACGTCCAATAAGCCTTGCCGAAATTGACAGCGCAGGGAACCTTGGCAATTTAAAAAAAGATTTGAAAAAGGATATAGACGCACTAGACCTGCTTAATAGAAATTTGCTGAGATTTAGGGATGATTTGACTGCCGAGACAAAAAAACCACGTAATTACAAAAGTAAAGATGAGAAACTGCAATCACTCATTGAAAAAATTAATGAAAAACGCGATGCAGGTAAAAACGAAAACAACCCCAAGGTTGTCATTTTCACTGTTTATAAAGACACCGCATTTTACCTATTTGATCAGTTAATAAAGCGGGGGTTTAAAGACCTTGCAGTAATTAGTGGTGATGTATCAAAAACTGATTCTTCCGCACATGAAACCAAGCTCTTTGAGCCAATTTTAGAGCGGTTTGCACCATTCACAAAACTATTCAATGAAAAAGAGTGGAGTTTTATACCAAGTTCGCCAAATCTCACAAAAGATAAGCAATATACAGAGTGGCTTGAATGGTTGTCTGAAAATGATAAAAAAACTTACGAGCAGATAAAGAACCCTATAGATATTCTTATCTCAACAGATGTTTTGAGTGAAGGCCAGAACCTGCAAGACTGTGATATGGTTATCAACTATGATATACACTGGAATCCTGTACGGGTAATTCAACGAATGGGGCGTATCGACAGGCTTGGATCACCGAATAAAGAAATTTTCGGAATAAATTATTGGCCTTCGGATAATATCAATACTTATTTGAACCTTAAAGGACGAATAGAAGAACGAATGGCAATGATGAAGTTGGCTGGTTCGGAAGTTAATCTTGAATTCTCTGATTCATTTAAGGAGATGGCTACCGACGCAGATTTTGAACATAAAATGAATGAAAAAATGCTCAAGCAGATGCAGACATCATGGGATGATATTGAAGGGCACGAATCAGGCCTGGGATTTGACAATCTCTCTCTTGAAGATTTTCGACAGGATTTGCTCGCAGAGCTTCAGAAAGATGAAAACTTCTATAAAAGAATGCCCAAAGGGGTATATACCGGCTTTAAAGCAGACAAATCTATTTGCCCCGAAAATGGGATTATTGCATTACTCGGCTTTCCGGCAAAGCCACCAAAAGCACTCAGCTATGAATACCAAACTTATGATTTGATATACATCGACAAAGAGGGAAAGCAGGTGCTGTTAAATCAAAAAGAAGTTTTAGATGCTCTTTCCCTACATAAAGAAGAATCCCGTTTCGTTCCGGAGGCAATAGAAAAAGGTGAAGAGGAGGCCATAGGTGGACTTGTAAACACCTTAAAAAAATGGCTTGAAGCACAATCAACAGAAGAAGAAATACTTGAGGACGGGACTGTTAAGAAACGAGCTGGATCAGAAACAAAAGATATCTTGTCAAAACTAAAGACCGGCGATAGCCTTACACTTACACGCGTAAAGCAGAATATAAGTGTGAGCGAAAAATACCAACTCCAAAATTTTGACTTAATCACATGGTTCCTTGTGAACTAAGAGGTAGAAAATATGAACTTGAATGCACTGGAAAAGAAGGCTGATTTCTTTAACGGCCTAAAAACATTGTTTGCATCGCTGAATGTGCCGGTGAACTACATAGACGAAAAATCAATCGCTCCCAAAGAAATACTATCTAAAACTTTTAAAGAAAATATTGAAGCATACCAGCTTATGGATGATGTTTTCATCCTGGGTATGGTTGATAATGCAGCTTTTGAAGGGAAAAAAAGCGAAACAATAGTTGGTATCGAAAAGGGAAAGAAAGACTATGATGGTATTCTTCTTTTCGGTGTTACTCTAAAAAACCGGGATAAAGGATTACTACCGACCCGGAGTCAGCTATCTGAAATAACACGAGCCTTTAATCGGGAATTTCACTATACGCCTGTTGTTGTGGTGTTCAAATATGAGCATTACATCTCAATTGCTAATGCTGAGCGAATTACCTACAAACAGGAATGGCGGGAAGGCGAAAAAACAGGTAAGGTCTCAATCTTAAGAGATATTAATGTAAATAAACCACATACCGGCCACTTAAAAATATTACAGGAACTAACCATCAGCCGAACCGGTAAGGGGGCTGTGAATACATTCGCAGCTCTTTATACCTACTGGCAGTCTGTTTTTAATGTTTCTATTCTAAACAAACAGTTTTACAAGGAGCTTTCTGACTGGTACTTCTGGGCGCTGCAGGAAGTCGCTTTCCCGGCGACAAACTATGCCTCGGATAAGAACAGCCCGCTCAAAGAAGAGGAGCGGGTTAAAGAGCACAACGCGAAAAATCTTATCCGGATGCTTACCCGGCTTTTATTCGTCTGGTTTGTGAAGGAAAAAAACCTTATCCCCGAAGAGCTTTTTGATGAAACTTATATCAGGGATAATCTGATAAATGGCTTTGAACCGCGCAAGAAAAAGGGCTTTGACCATAAGGCTCAGGGTGGTAAATATTATCGGGCTATTCTGCAAAACCTGTTCTTTGCCACACTCAACCAAACTGTCGGCAAGAGGGAATTCCGCAAAGACGGACAGCAGATGAATGTTACGAACCTGATGCGGTATGAAAGCTATTTTAAAACACCCAAGGCGTTTATCAAACTGGTAGAAGATGTGGTGCCGTTTATGAACGGAGGCCTTTTTGAATGCCTGGACAGCCCGGACCCCCTGCTGAAAGGCAAAAGGGGCGGCGATGTCATTATTTATGAAGACGGATTTTCCGACCGGAAAGATAACTCACTTTGCGTTCCCGATTATATCTTCTTCGGCACGGATGAACACGCCGACCTGTCCGGTGAGCTGGGCGATAAAAAACAAAAAGATGTTACCGTCAATGGGCTTATCAATATTCTGAAAAGCTATAAGTTTACCGTTACCGAAAATACGCCGATTGAAGAAGATATCGCGCTCGACCCTGAACTTCTCGGCAGAGTTTTTGAAAACCTGCTTGCCAGTTACAACCCGGAAACAAAAACCACCGCCCGAAAACAGACCGGAAGTTTCTATACCCCGCGAGAAATCGTCAATTATATGGTGGACGAATCGCTCAAGGCATATCTGAAACAGAAATTAGAACCTGTGGGACAGGCATTCCTGCCTGTCCATGAAACTATCTATGAAACTGTCTATGAAACAAATAATATAAAAAAAACAAAAAGACATTTACCGCATTGGCATTTGAACGGTTCCTATTATTTTATAACCTTTAGAAAAAAAGTTACCCCTCCTTGCTTAACAGAAACAGAAAGGAAAATAGTAATCGATCATATTATTAAGGGGAATGGCACATTTTATGAGCTTGTTTGCACTGTAGTAATGCCGGATCATGTTCATATTATTTTAAAACCCGAGAGAAATTATGATTTGAGCGGGATTATGAAAGGAATTAAGGGTATTTCTGCGAATTTGATAAATAAAGTGAATAAAACAACTGGCACAGTTTGGCAGGATGAATCATTTGATAGAATAATCCGCAACGAGAAGGAATTTTTTGAAAAGATTAATTACATGTATAATAATCCAATTAAAAAGGGCATGATAGAAAAAACAGAAGACTATACCGGATGGTTTTTAAAGACTTTCCTGTCCGATAATTATAAAGAAGGACAGACAGGAATGTCTGTCCTACCGTTATCTATTGAAAATCGTTTAAATGACCTTTTTTCGTATGCGGATAATCCTAATCCATTTACCGATGAAGAAACCCGTATTTTAATCAACGCCATCGATAACTGCAAAATCATCGACCCAGCCTGCGGCTCCGGCGCTTTCCCTATGGGTATCCTGCACAAGCTAGTGCATGTACTACATAAACTTGATGCAAACAACGTGCTATGGAAAGAGGTTCAAAGGAAAAAAGCAATCAAGGAAACAGAAGAAGCTTTTCAAATCGGCAATAAAGAAGAAAGAGAAAACCGCCTCAAAGAAATAAGTGACGTCTTTGAACATAATTCAGATGACTACGGACGCAAACTTTATCTGATTGAAAACTGTATTTACGGTGTGGATATTCAACCCATAGCCACGCAGATAAGTAAGCTTCGGTTTTTCATCTCTCTGATCGTTGACCAGAAAACGGATAAAACCAAGAATAATTTCGGTATTCGTCCGCTTCCGAATTTGGAGACCAAGTTTGTCGCTGCGAATACGCTTATTGGAATTGAGAAGCCGCGGGGCTTCCTAAGAAATATTGAATTAGATAAACTCGAAGAGAGCTTGAAAGCCGTGCGTCATCGCCTGTTTTCAGCAAAAACACCTGCTAAAAAGAGAAAACTAAGGGATGAAGACCAACGATTACGCGAAGAGTTGGGCAAATTTCTTGAAAATGCAGGCTGGCGCAATGAAAGTGCGAAACAAGTTGCATCATGGGATCCATACAATCAAAATGTAAGTAGCCAGTTCTTCGACCCTGAATGGATGTTTGGGGCTACAGATGGGTTTGATGTGGTGATTGGAAATCCGCCGTATATTAGTGCTTTAGATTTTTCAAAAATTTATGGTAAAAATTTAAGAGAGAAGCTTAATAGTAACTTTCAATCGGCTACTGGTACTTATGATTACTTTGTGCTTTTCATAGAACAAGGGCTAAGATTATGTAAAAAATCAGCCTTGCTTTGTTTTATAACACCCAATAAATATCTTTCCGCTAAATATGCCGAAGGATTACGTAGTTGGGTTTTAGGGAATGCAACAGTATTGAAAATTCTTGATGTATCAAAAATTTCTGTGTTTGAAGAAGCTTCGGTATATCCAATCGTTTCAATATTCAGAAAAGATAATATTCAGTTAAGAAATGTTAAAGCAATATTACCGGAAACTTTAAGATCTGATGTATTTAAAATTGAGGATTATAAAACATATTTGATTCCGTATGAGCTACTTAAAATATTACCGCAAAATATTTGGGGTTTTATTTTGTCAAAAAATGTTCTTTTATTGAATTCAGTACTTAAAAACACACAATCTTTATCAAATTTAGGTGCAGTTAATGCAACATCAACAGCAGCAGAAGCAGATGAGTACGGTAAGCATTTGAGTAATGTTAAATCTGTTGATGCAAAAAAAGTAATAAACACGGGTACTATTGAGCCATATATTGCGCTATGGGGAAATGCTGAAATGACCCATGCTGGGCAAAAATTTATGACACCTTTCTTACCTTTGAAAAAAGCTAAAGTAAACCAACGGCGGATTGAAATGTACAATTCATCTAAAGTAGTCTTTGCTAAAATGGCAAAATCGTGTGAAGCTGTAATTGATTTAAATGCTGAATTCGCTTCATTAAATACAAATTGCTTTTATAATCCCAAGAATGATATTTCTATTGAATATATTGGAGCAATCAGCAATTCAAAACTATTTATGTTCGTATATGACCTGTTTTTTGGTGCATTAAGAATGAGTGGTGGATATTACCAATTCCAAGCACCGCAGTTACGCGTTATCCCAATTGCTGATTGTGATTTTTCACAATGTGAAATATTCAATAAAGTAGTACATATTGTAATATTTAGTCTAAATGGCAATATGAAAAATATAAAAGGAGCTTTCAATAAACTCATTGACTCAATGGTCTACGAACTCTACTTCCCCAACGAAATCAAAGCTGCCGATGCCGAGGTGCTTAAGCATTTGACAGGTCTGCCAGAACTCAAAGACGACTGGAGCGATGAGAAGAAAATGAAGACCATCGAAAAAGTGTATCAGGAGCTTTCCGATCCGAAGCATCCGGTTGCTATCGCGATGGAGCGGCAGAAGACGGTGAAGGAAGTGAGGATTATCGAGGGGGTTGGATAAATGAATCAGCTTACGCCGTCAGCAGTGGTGAGCTTGTCGAACCATGGCTCCAACTGAAGAAGACGGGCAAGTTTTTTAGGAGAAGGAAGATAAAAACGCACATGTGTAAAGAAATGGTTGAATTTGAAAGCCGCCTCCCAAGCACATATACAACAATCGGCCATACAAAATGCCTGCCGCAGGTGCAACACAGGCAATTCACAGAGACGCAAAACGTTGGCAGCAACCCTAAAACAACAGGACAGCGTAACATTTTACGGACAGACACGGACAACAAAGATTTCGGCAAGGCCGTTTGGCTATCGCTTCGCAAAATGCAAAAGAGCCACACGTTTTTTATTTTTAAATTAAGGTGTGTGGCACATTTGCCATTTGCCCGACCGCACAACTAATTCGTTTGACGGGAAAGTATTATTTTAGCTGAGTAATATGGAAAAGAAAAAAAACAAATTCAAAGCGATTGATTTCTTCTGCGGTGCGGGCGGAATGACTACTGGATTTCGCAAAGCCGGAATTAATGTTATTGCTGGAATTGACATTGATAAAGAATGCAAAGAAACTTATGAAAGAAATAATAAGGGTTCAAAATTTATTTGCACTGATATCAAAAATATTTCCTTTAAAGAATTTGAAAAACAAACTGGAGTAACAAAAAATGATAATGAATTAATTTTTATCGGCTGCAGTCCGTGTCAATATTTCAGCAAAGTAAAAACCGATAAAAAGAAATCGGAAAAATCAAAAAATCTTTTGACTGATTTCAAAAAGTTTGTTGATGAATATAATCCCGGTTTTATTGTTATTGAGAATGTTCCGGGAATACTCACAAAGGAGGTAAGTCCTTTGAATGATTTTTTAGTTTTTTTAAAAAGCAAAAACTATCATCACGATAAAGCAATTATCAATGCTTATAAATACGGTGTTCCGCAGATAAGGAGGCGATTTTTACTTATTGCTTCAAGGGTAACTGATAAAGTTGCTTTACCGATTGCCAATACAAAAACAAAATTACTTACTGTAAGAAAGTTTATCGGGGATAAGAACACGTTTAAACCTATTCCGGCAAGACATAAGGACACTACACATTTTTTACATACAACTGCGGGACTTTCCGACAGCAATCTCAAGCGAATATTGATAACTCCTCATAACGGAGGAACTAGAGCAGCATGGAAAGATACCGATTTACAAATACCTGCATACATCGGTAAAGACAATTCCTTTCAAGATATTTACGGCAGAATGCACTGGGACAAACCTGCACCAACCATTACAACAAAATTTTTAAGCATATCAAACGGACGCTTTGCTCATCCGGAACAAGACCGTGCAATTTCTTTGAGAGAAGGAGCAACGCTGCAAACTTTCAATAAAGGATATAAATTTTATGGCAACAGCATTGGTTCTATTGCGAGACAAATAGGCAATGCCGTTCCGCCGGTGCTGTCAAAAAAAATTGCATTGTCAATAATAAATACGAAATAAGATGAGCGAAGAAAAATTAATAATGACATTTGAAGCAAACACCATAAAGCATTTGGGTGTTAAAATGTACGCTAATATGCCACCTGCATTGGCGGAGTTAATTGCTAATGCCTATGATGCATGTGCAACAGAAGTTCATGTTCGTTTGTATGATGCTGATGAAAAGAAAGTAATTGTTGAAGACAATGGTGTAGGAATGTCGTTTGATGAAGTTAACGGATACTTTTTAAGAATTGGAAGAAACAGAAGAGAAGAAAACCAAGAACCACCTTGTAAAAGAGTTCCAACCGGAAAAAAAGGTTTAGGGAAATTAGCTTTATTCGGTATAGGGGACACAATCAATATAACTACTTATAAAGAAGACAAAGAAGGTGTAAGTTTTAATCTTGACTGGAAAGAAATTCAAAAGTGGAAGGGAGCGGATTACGAACCTAAATATGAAATTTTACCAAAAGAGAAAAAACTTATAGGAACAAAAATTACATTAACCAATTTAAAGAGGAAAACCGGTTTTCCTGTTGAGGAATACGCAGAGAGCATTGCGATGCTGTTTAACTTTCAAGATAAGTTTGTTGTGTATTTAACTCTGAATGACAGCAAGCCGATAAAGATTGATAGCAAATTAAAGTATGAGAATATTACTCCCGAATTTGAATGGGACATTCAAAAAATTGTTGATGTAAACGAGAAGGACTACGCTGATAAAAAAGAAATTCAGGGAACAATTATTACAACCGAGAAACCTTTAAAAGCTGACTCAACAGGTATTGCATTGTTTGCGAATGGCAGAATGGTCAACCGCCCTGAATTTTTCGGATTGTCTGAATCAAGCAACTTTTATTCATATGCTACTGGTTGGCTCAATATTAATTTCATTGACAATTGGAAAGAGGATGTAATTTCCACAAACCGTCAATCTATTGATTGGGAAAATGTAAAAACTGCTGAATTGAAAAAATATCTTATGTCTTGCGTTTCAATCATTCAAAGACAATGGAGGGAATTAAGGAAGGAAAAGAAGCAGGAAAATATTTCTAAAAAGGCAAAAATCAATGTAAAGGACTGGTTGAATAAACTGCCTGAAAAAGTTCAAGAGCAGGTTGAAACCATAGTAAATCTCTTGGATGATACCGCAGAATTATCAGAGCATACACAACAAAAGGCAATTAAACTTCTTCATGAAATCGCACCTGAATATGCCAATCTTCATTGGCGGAATTTGGAAAACGAAATTAAAGATGTCTCGGAAAAATATTATCAGAATGGAGATTATTACACAGCTTTTATTGAGGGGCTGAAGAGGTATGCTAATGAAGTAAGACAAAAATCAGGAATGAATATTTCAAAAGAAAGAGTATTAATGCAAACAGTTTGGGGGGGAAAAAAATTAAGCGTTACTAAAATATTTAAAAGAACAGATGGAAGTGATTTTCTACCGGATACAATTAATAATATAGAAGTTGGACAACATTTATTATCGGATGGAATTGTTGCGGGTGGCAGACACCCATTACAACATGAAGAACATCTTGAACTGAGTAAGACGGGTTTATTTTCGGAGAAGGATTGTTTGGATTTTCTTAGCTTACTATCTCATTTATTCAAACGCCTTAACGATTCCGAAAAACCATGACCAGCATAGTGAACTTACCAACTCTTATACGTGAAATTTCAAGAATGAAAGCAAGAAATGCTTTCAGAAATTACATTGAGTATATTCAATTCCCTTATTTCAGAAACCTTGATAAAAACACACGAATTACTTTTAATTTTCCATTAACCGTTTTCGTTGGACAAAACGGTTCGGGAAAAAGCTCAACGCTTCATGCTCTTTACGGAGCACCGAAAAAGAATACTCCTTATGAATATTGGTTTTCAACGGCAGTTGACCCCATACAAGAAGTGTCGGCAGGTGGTGACAGACACAGTTTCTTTTATGTTTATAAAGATAATCGTGGAAGACCTTTGGAAGTTCTTAAGCAAAGAATATTCAAACGAAATAATCCCGACTATTGGGAAACTGCAAGACCAAATTTGAGCTATGGTATGGCAAGGATTACAGCAGGGAAAAGAAATCAGCCCATTGAAAAAGATGTAGTGTATATTGACTTTCGTTCCGAACTAAGTGCTTTTGACAAATACTTCTATTTCAAAAAACCGAGAAAAAGCAAAACCATAAATAACAAACAGGACTTTCTAAGAAAACATTCTGTTTTCTTGAGACGAATTGTTGATGGACATAATGTTGTTATAAACCGATACGGAGAAAACAAAAACGAACTTCTTAAAACATTTTCAGCAGCGGAACTTCAACATATTTCATTCATACTCGGAAAGAAATATGTTTCGGGAAAATTTGTCGAGCATAAATTGTTTGAAGAGTGGGGATACTCTGTAATATTTGAAACGAGCAGTTATTCTTATTCAGAAGCATTTGCCGGAAGCGGTGAAATAGCTGTTGTCAGATTGGTTCTTGAAGTTTTAGGAGCAAAACAATATTCGCTTGTCCTTTTAGACGAACCGGAAGTATCTCTTCACCCTGGAGCACAAAAACGACTAAAACATTTTCTTCTTGAAGAAACAAGAAAGAAACAACTGCAAGTAGTTATCTCTACGCATTCTCCAAGTATCATTGAAGATTTGCCATCAAACGCAATTAAGGTTTTCTCGCAACTTCCTTCCGGAAAATTTAATGTTAGAAACGGAATAACGCCTGGTGAAGCATTTTACCATTTAGAACAAACCAATCTTGCAAGGAAAACACTAATCGTAGAGGATTTACTTTCAAAAGAAATTATCAATGGGGTGTTGAAAGAAATGGGAGATGCGACGGCATCATTATTTCAAATTAATTTCTATACCGGAGGTGCTTCAGTTATTAAAAATCATTTTATTAATGTTTATAGTCATGCCAATGAAACAAATAAGTTCATAGTTTTTGATGGCGACCAGAAATTAGTCCCACAACATTTTAATCCTGACCTAATAATTGAAGCGGAACAGACAAACGAAAGATTCAGACAAGAAATACAGAGACAAACAGGAATCGATATCCCTTTTTATCCTGACGGCAACCAAGACCAAGGAGCAAGAGCAGACCAAGAAAAAGAATTGAGGGAAAATTATTTGAAATTTTATTTGCGTAATGTGTTCTATTTACCGTTGACAATTCCAGAAGAAATAATTTGGAATCAAGAGTACGCTGAAAAAATTTTAACTGTAAGTGGTAAAGCAGTGTTCATTGAAAAAATTAATGCAACAGGCGATTTTAAAGAAAAATTTTTGTCGGTTGCCGAAGCACTGACAGGTGACAGAAAAGATATTGCTTCTGCGGAAAGAATATTTTTAGAAAAGTGGCTGAATGATAAGAATGCAATCTATGACCAAGTAGTAACAATTATCTCATCTATCCGAGATTTATAAATGGCTGACATCTTCACTAAAAAGAAACGAAGCCAAATCATGGCTTCTGTTTCCAGAAAAGAAACAAAACCGGAAATCTTAGTCAGAAAATTTTTATTCAATCAAGGTTATCGTTATCGCAAAAATGTTAAGACACTTCCCGGCAAGCCGGACATTGTTTTACCGAAATACAAAACCGTTATTTTCGTTCACGGTTGCTTTTGGCACGGACATAAGAATTGCAAAGCAGCCAAACTACCGGAGACACGAAAAGAATTTTGGGCAAACAAAATCAAGGCAAATATTTTAAGAGACAAAAGGGTGAAAAAGAAAATTCTATCGGAGGACTATAATGTAATCACAGTTTGGCAATGTCAACTCAAAAATAAAGCAAGACAACAAAAGGCATTGACAAATATTGTGAACAAATTACAACAATAATCAAGAAAGTCAATGGGGTCAAACCTAGCCAGGCTGTCCGAGAATGCAAGTTTTCACAAATTTGCTTATAATTATTAGGGTAACAGGGTTGCAATGGCGAAAATGGACGATATAATTATAAGTAAAAATGAGAACAACAAATCCAAACTACATCAAGCAACGCAATCTATTCACTGAGTCGTCTGTATTATCTGGCAAACCTGGCGTACCACTACTTACCTTACCAGAAGATACAAAATCGGGGAGAATAAATCATATGTCCAAATTCAAGCCGTTCCATGAATTTCAGAAGCCCCTGATGGGATTTACCCCAGAGACATTTTTAGACTACATAGAGACAGTAATACCCAAAGACCATCTGTGCAGATTAGTCAAAGAGGTAGTATTCTCATTAGATACAGAAGCGATAGAGGCGAACTATTCTTTTTTAGGCCAGCGAACGTATCATCCGAAGTTGCTCTTGAGTGTGCTCTTTTATGGGTATGCAACTGGAATGCGGAGTAGCAGGAAGTTAGCAGAGAGGTGTCTGAGCGATCACTTTTATATTTATCTGATGCAGTGCTACACACCAGATCATCGAACCATCAGTGATTTTCGCAAGAATAATCTCAAAGCAATAGAGAAGTATTTTGTGGATATCGTGAGGATATTCAGTACGTTGGGGTATACCAGCGTAGGAAAGATATACCTGGATGGGACAAAGATCAAAGGCAATGCCTCAGCGAAGCGGACGAAAGACCGGGAGGGGTTTGAGAAATGGCTTGCAGAGATAGAGGCGGAGATAGCCACCGTATTAAAGGAAGCAGAAACGATCGACAAACAAGAGGACGACACCTGCAAAGGAGACCCTGAGCAAGCGGCATTACAAAAGAAGCTTTCAGACCGTACCTACCTGAAGGCGAAGATTGAAGAGGCGTTAGAGATCATGAAGGAAGAGAGCCGGGAAAAGATCAATCTCACCGACAGGGACGCCAATCACATGAAACCGGGCGGGAGTAAAGACATTCGACCTGGATACAATTGTCAGGCGGTGGTGACCGAATCAGGGATTATCGTAGCAGGGGAAGCAGTAACAGAGGCGAATGACCGGAATCAGTTGAAACCAATGATAGAGCAGACAGAGGTAAACATGCAAGAAAAAGTCAAAGAAGTAGCGGCAGATTGTGGGTACGGGAGCTATGCAAACTATGAGTATCTGGAGCAAAGAGAAATAGATGGATATGTGCCTGACAGTAATTTTCAACAATACAAGTCGGGAGAATACGAAAAAGAGGAGAACCGGTATCACTACAGTAATTTTAAATATGATTCGACAACCGATAGTTATTTATGTCCGGAAGGGAAGCGGTTAACCTACTGGAAGACCAGAACAAACAAGACTGAGAGCCGCCAGTGGAATCATAAAGTTTACAAGGGGAGGGAGTGTGGGGCGTGTCAGAAGCGATCATTATGTACGAAGGCAAAGGCAAGAGAACTACTCATAGATATTCGTGAACCTCTTTTACAAAAGATGAGGGAAAAGTTAGTATCTGATACTGGGAAACGAAAATATTTTATGCGTCAGTATATCATCGAACCCGTCTTTGGGCATCTGAAATTTAATGTAGGGTATCGAAACTTTCTCTTACGAGGTCTGGAAAAAGTACGTGCGGAGTTTAAGTTGATGTGTATTGGTTGGAATTTAAAAAAGATGCTGAAATTGGGAATTAAGCCCGTCAAGATATAAGGGGATACAAAGAAAACAAGCTCTAATTGGACAGTTTCATGTACTTTTTAATACGAAGATACAAAATTATGATTTAGATGGAAAAATTTTAACCTTTTCCTGATTTGTTTATAGATTGCTTTTAATTTACACACAATTTTCTTTGCGTTTTATTTTCATTGCTGATCACATTCTCGGACAGCCTGTAGCCTATTGACACTGTCCCCCTTTGCCTCCAAAGCATCCATTTGAAATTAAGAAAATGCCTCTAATTTGCCTGCCTTGTATGCCCGCCAGCGATTCCTTGCTTCTTCCGTCCAGATACGGTCGATTTCCGGGTCTGGCCTGTCGAGCTGCGTTAGGATTGAATCGACAGGTTTAAGCTTCCCGGTATCCGACAAAGACCGTATTTTCACCTCAAGCTCTTTGTAAATCGTTGCCATAGTCTTTCTCCTTTTATTCTTATAACGCTTCGCTTCGGCCGCAGCTATTTTTGCGGTAGGCTGTGTTTGCGGGTTATGCTTTTAATGTTGGTTTCCCGATTAAGCTTTCTAAAGGAATATGAAGATTAAAATGAAGCTTTTTAATCATATTTAAAGTAAGACTTCTTTGATGATTAAAATTTCTGACACTCGACCACGTTTTCCTATAAATGGTTCTAAATCCTTTCTGGATAACTCCATTTGTTCCATTCTGAATCTTAATGCTTCTACCGGATCAGGTGGATCAACTGGATAGTGTTTTTCTTCATATGCTTCCACCAAAACTAAAAGAATATCTAGTATAGCGTTTCATTAAAATATCTACATTGATACCGTCATTGCGAGCGACAGCGAAGCAATCTCTTGTTCCCAAAGGACTTAAGATTGCTTCGCTGTCGCTCCACTCCTCGCAATGACATTTTTTTACGTACACACTTTAACGAAACGATGTACTGGTTTATCTCCTTTTTTTGTATTTTCTTTTGAACCCCAGAGATTTTCAATTTCGGAAAGTGCTTTTTTGTAATCTACTTCTGTTTTTATTGGATAAATGTCCATTATATAACCTCCGCATTGATTTTATTATATTGTTGATAAAGGCGCAAAAGGGGTAACATATTGATCATTGATTTCAAAAATGGGTTTAATCACACATCAAGATATGATCCCATCCCCTCGTGCTCAATCCTCAATCCTCAGGCCACAATCTGCAATTTGCAATTTGTCGATTGCCGATTGTCGATTGCTGACTGCTAACTTCCGACTGCCTACTGTCCGTTTTCACGTAAAGAAAGATATTTTGTTTGCTCAGCACCTTTCTTTTCATCCACAAAAAAAAGCAGTACCCCTCCGGTTATAAAGAGAATCACGATTGACGCGATGCCCATTCGCGAACTCTCAAAAAATATCCCTGTAATGCCGATTAAAACAGGGCCTAGGATAACGGCAAACTTGCCTACCATATTGTAAAATCCGTAAAACTCAGCCAATTGATCATGGGGAATAAGGCGTGAATAAAAAGACCGACTCATTGCCTGAATGCCGCCCTGGACAAGCCCTATAAGGATAGCAAGCCCATAAAACTCATAGGTTGCCTTCATCCTCATTGCCCACATTACTGCAAAGATATAGACTCCGATAGCAATAAAAATCGCATGTTTCGCCCCTATTCTTTCACCCAGCTTTCCAAATACTATGGCGCAGGGAAAACTTACGAATTGGGTGATAAGCAATGCCAGCAGCAAGTCCCTGTATTCGAAACCTATTGACAATCCATAATCAACCCCCATTCTTACTATAGTATCCACGCCATCAATATAAAGCCAATAGGCGGTTAAAAAAAGAACTATCGTTTTCATGTGTTGCATCTTATGTAAGGTATGGGTTAATTGTTTCAATCCGCTTCGGAAAGCAAATTTAGGCGAAATGCGGGGTTCTTTCCCGGGTTCCTTTACAAAAAAAATAATGGGTAATGTAAATATTCCCCACCAGGCGGCAACGGTTAAAAAGGAAATACGTATTGCGTGGTTTGCATCTTTCAGTCCAAAAAATGCCGGGTGTAATATCATCCAAATATTGAATGCAAAGAGTATTCCTCCGCCAAGATAACCCATCGCATAGCCCAGCGCAGATACATAATCAATCCTTTTTTTATTTGTTATTAAAGGAAGGATGGAATCATAAAAGATGACACTGCCTGAAAATCCAACCGTGCCAATTGTGTAGGCAACTGCCGCAAACAGCCAATTACCCCTCTGCACCATAAAAAGCGCTGTTGTTGACAGGACTCCAAGATATGCAAAAAAAATAAGAAACCTTTTTTTATACGACCCGCTATCCGCAATCGCACCAATTATTGGGGCAATCGCTGCCACTAAAAACCCCGACAAAGAATTTGCCATTCCCAAAATCGCAGTACTTTTTGTCACTTCCATACCCTGACACCAGTAATTTTTAAAAAAAACCGGGAAGAATCCTGCCATGACGGTTGTGGCGAATGCCGAATTCGCCCAATCATAAAAACACCACCCCAATTCCTGCCTGTTTTTAAACTTCAGCATATGTTCTTATCCTCAATGTAGGGACTTCACATGAAAATGAAATAAACAACCCTGACAGAGTTCCAAACCCTGTCAGGGTTAATATACCATGCCTGCAAAGACCATGTTGTTTCACTTGGCGTTTCAAACGTGTAGGGTGGATTAAGGTGCGGCTTTTTCGCACCGAATCCACCAATAATAATGGAACGGTGGATTCGCTGTCGCTTAATCCACCCTACTGTCTAAAGGATTTTACTGCACCTTATGGGAGAAAACTTATCATATTTTTGTGCAGGACGTAAGAATAAAATGTCGCTGTAGTGCTACTTTCTTTGCCATTACCTATCTCTTTCATGGCAGTATAATTTGTTCATAAACAATTGAGGCGAATAGGGTTTTTTCGTTGACGGATAACCTTGTTTATGCTTGAATTTTAACTTGACTTGTAAAAGCATCCTGTACGAAAACGCAGACCGTTATAGGGTGTAACAAATAGAATGTCCTTTTACGAAGAAAGAGAGAAAAACATGGCTAAAAATAAATTTAAAGTATTTTGCACCCCGTTTTGCCCGAAATGTAATCAATTGCTTGCATACTTAAACAAGAGAAATGCAGATTACATTTCCTACGATATAGACAAGGATGAAGACGCAAGGAAAGATGCGATAAGAATTGTTGGCACTGATGACATAGAATCTCTCGACAAACTTCCCATTGTCGTTGTTAATGAAGATAAGATATTGTATGGTTTCAATAAAGAAGAAATCGACGCATATCTTGTCTGATAATTCCAGGCTCTTTGCCGAAAGAGGCCTGCCCATCCCTATTTTTGTGCAGGCGAAATCCATCGGTGTATCAATTATCAATTCAGTCCAAGCATATACTCAACAACTTTTTTATCCGGTACAAATTTATTGAGCTGGCTTAATCCCAGTTTTTCGACTGCAACGTTGACAAGGTTTTGTTCGTTTTCTTCCGAAGAATAAAAACGCCCTGCCGCAATGAGGGCACCTTTTGGTATAAGGCCGATAACCTCGCTGCCACGGACGTTTACGCCATAAACGTTTGCAAGTTTCTTTATCTCTTCAAAAACAACATGCGGCGGGGTTACTTTGTGATTAAGGATGTTGGTGGATACCTGAGCGATTCTGTATTCCTTTAAATCCACACCCATTGCCTGAACGAATTTCAGCATACCGGCAACACGCTCATTTCCTTTTGCATTCAATTTCATTCTCCCCGAAGACCGGATCATCCCTGAAATAGTATTGGCAACGGAAATATCGTCAGTATCCAGATTCACATTATAAGCGATTAAAAATTCCCGCGCGCCAATTACCGTGGCGCCTGTTTTTTTCACACGGTCGTTAAATGCTGAAGGGCCGTAATCAGGCCGCCATTCCGCATCGCTCATTTTTTTTGAAAGGCCTTCATATTCGCCTTTCCGTATATCCGGGAGCAAATAACGTTGAGGTACATTTGCCGCTTCCGCGTAAAGATACACGGGAATACCAATCCTTTCTCCAACATCCTTGCCTAATAAATGTGCGATTTTAACGCATTCAGCCATGGTAATATTTGCAACTGGAACAAAAGGGCAAACATCTGTTGCGCCAATACGCGGATGTTCCCCTTTTTGCAGTGTCATATCAATAACGTTCGCTGCCGTTTCTATTGCAGAAAATGCAGCGTCCCTTATCGCTTCCGGCTCTCCCGCAAAGGTAATTACCGTGCGGTTATAGTCCGGATCAGATTCAACATTCAGCAATTTTACCCCCTTAACCCTTTGAATCGCATCCGCAATTTTTGCTACTTTCCGGGGATCTTTTCCTTCGCTAAAATTAGGCACACATTCAATTATCTTATTCATATATTTTCCTTAAAAATAAAAGACCTCCTGCGTTTTATTAAACACAGGAGGTCTATGTAAATATATCTTCTCCGGCAACACTCTTAGTGGGCTTCCACTACAAATTCTTCTTCATCATTGTAAGAATCTCTTCTGTGGCCAAACAGAGAAACCACCGTCCCGCTTGCAAGCCCGGTAATAATGGCCACGACAAAGGTTATAACAACCCCCTTTATCTGCAATCCCGGCACTGCGCTGCCTGCCATAAAAATTGCTGCCAGACCACCCAATATACCAGGCATACCATGAAGGTTATGAACGCCGCAGGTATCAATGCCCTTAATCATTTTCTGAAGCCGTGGTTGTATGAGTGCAAAGCCAATGACACTCAAAATACCGGCTATGAAACCTAACATCAGCGCTGCCCTTGGCGTTGTATGAGCACAAGAAGAACCGATAGCTACACCTCCGGCAAGTGCGGCATTTGCCATATCTTCAATAACGATTTTCTTTCGAATCAACGTTGTCGCCAGATAAGTAGAAATTGTTGCGGCACATAAGGAAAGAATAGTGTTTATCGCCGCAGTAACCATTTGTGACGCCTCGGCGGCTGCCGCACAAAACGATGGCCAGAATATCCACAGTACCATACTTCCAAGCATCGAATATTGATTGCTTATTTTATCGGATTCAATACTTTTCGAGAAGTCTTCCTTTGTGGTCATCCTCATTATCACGCCTAATCCGAAATATGCCCCAAACTGATGGATAACTATCGACCCGCCCGTATCAATGAGCTTTCCCTTTGGTATCAAACCCATTCCATCGTCTAACATAATCCATTCGTTAAGTATATAGGAAGGAACAAACAACAATGCCGCGATAATATACTGAGACATTTTTAATCTTCCCAAATATGCCCCCATTGCAATAAGCATGGACGCCGCACAGAATTCCGCAAGGATTAAACGGTCTATTTGAAATTCCGCCGCCTCTCCGAATAGCCCCTTTGATTTTAAGTACATGTAGTAAGGAATAACAAAACTCACGGCAATATAGGTGGCGGTAACAGACCCCCAGCCATATCTTTTTACGTAGACCATTAAAAATCCGAAACCTACCATCAACATTGCCATAACGTGAATGGATTTGTTGTATTTATTTACTTCGAGCAATTCCTCCACTGCAGAAGCAACCCCTCCGCCTATTGCACTTATCTTAAAAAAATCAAAGTCCGCATTGGCTGTGGTTTTTTGTTGAGCGTTAAAACCTACCAAACCGACCTGCGGATGTTTAAAATGTAAGCCGGAAATGTGATCTACGGTCGTCCAGGTTTCTCCATTCGTGCTGAAAGCGCCGGAAATACTTTCTCCGGACTTTGTTAATTTTAAATACAACGTTGTCAATGATGTGGCGGCAGATTTCGCCCCTTCCGTTTTAGAAATAGACCTGCTCATTACGACGTGCTGTGCGTCATCTTTTTGGCGGGTGAGCATTACATAGTTTTCCTCATCCTCGTATAGGATTATTCCTGCCTGCTGAAACTTTTCTTTGGGATCATACGTTAACCTGGTGACTATTTCAAAATCGCCATGTGGCCCACGGCGAAGGAGTTTAATCTTGTTGTTAACATTTATTTGCCACAAGTCTTCAGCCTTGGAAATAATCCTTAAATGCCCCGGGCTTTCGGTAAGACTAATATCACTTTGATTTTCACGTAATATAATCCATGAATTTTCCAGAGATTTCCCATCAAATTCATCCTCAAACAGTGCACTTGCATGAACCTTTGTTCCCTCTATAAACAGAAAACTTATGAGGCCAATAAAAAAAATATACAATACTAATGTCAGTTTTTTCATCACTTGCTTGTCCCCCTTTCTTAAATATACAATATTGGTTTCTGCTCTTGATTACAAATTCCCCAAATACAATGATATTTCTTCACAATTATCACTGTTACTGCAAATTCCAGAAAAATCAAGTGTGCCGCGCATTCAACATTTTCCCTTGCCATTTTACCGCATAAGCTGAATAAAGAAGCATGTTATAACAAATACGCCATGCTATTCACCTTATGCTTACACCGTTACATTGTTTTAAAGATCGAATACAAATCTCTCATAAAAAAATACAAACTCTCCTTTCAAAAAATAAAATGCACATGAAGCGAACGTAAGATTTCAGCCAGTTTCCTAAATGATTTCCACCAATTATTACGCTATATGCACCAATGACGCCTTCAATGTATTGGTCTGTAACTTACCGCTTTTTCGTACGGCCAAAAACAAAGAAGAATCGCTTCACATTGATATTTTTCGGGATATATATATTTTATTCGCAATAAAATATCAAACGCAAAAGTATTGGCAGGATAGGTAACTCAATTTAAACAGACGTCAGGTGTGATAAATGAGCGAAATGTATGCCAGAAAGATGTACGCCGGAAACAGGTTTCCTAATTAGGAGTTACAACGTTTTAGCGGGAAATACTTATTGATGGGTTCTGTCGGGTTGTAACGCTTTAGTTTTTTGAAAAACCAGGGGCGAAGCATTTGCCCGTTTGGGTATGAATGTATTTATGACAATTTACAGCAAATGCTTCGCCCCTACATTATGCGGCAAACATCGCTATTATTGGAATTTTTCAAAAGACTAAATTGTTACCTTTTTTTTCGTAAGTTTTTCTTTGTGCCCTTTGCGTTCTGTATTCTTTGTGCCCTGTGTGGTTAAATCCTTTTTGGTTGCGGCTTTGCTGCGATATGTATTTAATGACAAAATCCCCCTGCCAGCAGGCAGGAACAATATAAAACGTGGGGTTCAAGTTGCAAACTTGAACCCGCCAGGAGTGGGAACACTCATTGGTGCGTTTGCGGGATAAGAGGCGCGTCGATGGGTAAAATATGGTCAATTGCTTGTCAATTGGGCTTTTTTGGCTTCATAGTCTTCTTTGGTAATGATTCCTTGTTCCATCAATTCACGAAGTTCTGATAATTTTTCATTGTTAACATCTTTATCAATAATATCAGAGGTAAAAACATCCCTACCTGTTATTTCCTTGTATTTGAACCGGTAATCTTCTTCTGTAATAAGCCTGTCATTATATAACCCTTCCAGCTCGCTTACTTTTTCATTATAGGGGTTCTCATCAAAGGCAAAAGACCCTGATTCCTCTTTCACGCTTAATTCATTATACTTATGCCGGTAATCTTCCTCCGTTATCAACCCCTCTTTATATAATTCTTTAAGGGCGCTAAGCTTTTCTTCTCTGTCAGCGCCTGGTGGAGGAGGAATCGGAAAGGTCTTTTCTTCTGTTTTAAGTACCAACTCCCTCTTTTTTATTTCAAAATCTTCTGCTGAAATCAGGCCTTCCGATAGCATTTCATGCAATAGCCTTAACTTATGATCCGTTGGCAATGTCTCAATCGCTGAAGTTCCCTCATAACCCTCCCCTCCCTGTCGTTGTTCCCCTCCCGGTTGCGTATACGGCTCTTCCTTATAATAGGTCTCTTCAATATCGGTATGCTTATCTAATGGTGCATTGGGTAAACGGTATGTATCTTCCGGTAGTTGTGCATATTCATCAACCTTTTTTAAGAGCGCAGCGTCTTTTTGGGGCAAGTCTCTTTTCGGCAAATTCTCTGGTTCTGCAAAGGTATATTTCTCTCCACCCATGATCAGTGCATCTTTCTTTTTTTCATATTCATCGGCGGAGATAATCCCTTCTTCTTTTAACTTCAAAAGGCGGGTAAGTTTTTCATGCAAACTTACGATGTCCACTTCTGGAGGCTCAACAGACTCTGCATTTTTTGCCTTTTTTTTACCCCTCTCTTTTAACGTTAGATAATCGTATGAAGCAGTACCTTCTTTTTTTGTTTGAAAATCCCGAACATCGGACAAGGGCAAAGCAGCTTTTTCTTTCATACCTTCCTCTGCTGTCGCAACTTTCTCCGTTTCTTCGATAATTTCTTTCTCTGTGCCTTCCTCTGATGAGACTTCAACTTCTTCCTTTATTTTCTTTGCAGTAACACCTGCAAGCCGTTTTTCTTCTTTTGCCCCCCGGTCTGTCTTTTTCTCTTTTTGTGTAAATTTCTGATCCCTACCATCAAAAGGCGGAGAAAAAATTGAAATAGCCATAAATGCTTCATCGCCGGTATTCACAAATTTGTGTACCGTTTTGCTGGGAATCTGCAAAATGGACCCCGATTTTACCATGTATCTCGTACCGTCAAGTATCGCAATAGCGTTGCCCTTTTTCACATAAATAACTTCATCATGGCGTTTGTGGTAATGTGAGGAATATTCGGTATTTTCACGCAATTGAAGCACATGCATGCTGGAATTTCTATTCTCACCAACATCGGTAATTTTTACATCTTCACCTTCCAGAAGAGGGTTCTTTTCCACGACATCCTCAATATTTTGCACACTAAAATCGAAAATATCCGGGAATTTAGTGGGATGCTTCAGTGATTCTACAAAGTTTGACGGATAATACTTAACGGTCGTGCAGCCAATGCCGACGAATAAGAGGACGAGAAGTGAAAGGGAAAAGGGGGTTCTTTTTATGTATGCCATTATCGCTATGTTTAGTACAATATTTAGTATAGGGGCGAAGCATTTGCTATAAATTGTCATAAGTATGAATATTACCTGAAAATTATTTAAGGGAAAGTAAAATGTCTGTAAAAAGCATTGAAAGAAGATTATTTCTTAAAAAAGCATTGCTAATGGAAGGAGGTTTTGCGCCACTTCAATCCTGGCAAAATACCTGAAACATTGTTCAGCACACTTTGCCCATGGAAATGATATGCAACCTGCAGTTCTTCCCGATGTAGTTATCGGGCGGGATGATGCCGTTGTTGCTGACAATGGAAACGTAAAAGAATCAAAAATAACAAATCTCCTGCATACAGCAGTTATGCAGCTGGCAGGCTCTGCCTCAAAAGAGCATGCATGGCAGAGGCTTTTTCGTCCATACGATATTGTAGGCATCAAACTAAACTGTCCTTTCGGCCGTATTATGTCGTCGCATGTAGCAATAGTAGATGCCATTTTCCATAGACTCAAATTTGCCGGAGTGAAGGATGTAAACATCATTGTATTTGAACGGTATAACAGGGAACTTGAAGCGGCAGGGTTTCGGGTGAGGCGTGCAACCAAAGGCGTGCAATGTTTTGGTACTGACGAATTACCGCAGGGCGGTTACGACTCCGAACCCCAGATAGCCGGAAGAGTGGGAACATGTTTCAACAAAATAGTCTCTAAAATGTGTACCGCCATCATTAACGTTCTCGTCCTGAAAGACCATGCCCTGGCAGGCATTAGCGTTGCCATGAAGAATTTTTTTGGAGCAATGCACAATCCGAACAAATACCACACCAACAATTGCAATCCCTATATTGCAGAACTGAACAGCCATCCCTATATCGTAAACAAGGTCAGGTTTATTGTTTGTGACGTCATACTGGCGCAATACAACGGAGGCCCCCGGTTACAAGCCTCAATGGACATGGAATTACAACGGCATTATTGTAGGAAGGGACCCTGTCGCTTTCGACAGGATATGCCATACTATTATCGAAGCTCAGAGAAAAAAGATGAAACTTCCCTCTTTACAGCAAGCTCGCAGGGAGCCAAAATATATCTCCACTGCTGCCATGCCCGGATTGGGAACAGATGATCTCTCAAAAATAAACGTTGTCTCTATTTAATGGCTTTCGCTTGCCAGCAGTTGGCAGTTGGCAGATTGTGGATTGTGGAAATTATTATAAAAACCTCAATTTATTGAGATGTTACGCAAAATGCACGTTCTCTAAAATGTATTGATTTGCTCAATAGCATTTGTTATCATTTTTTCTCAAAAGATATTTAAGCCTTGTAAAGCTCAGTGGATACAAAGCGGGCCATGTTATGGTACATGGCCTTTTTTCTACAGATAATTAACAACTTGGCAAATAGGTTAGGAAAAAAGCATGTCATTATCATTTACTGAAGAACAAATAGAACGATATTCCCGTCACATTATTCTCCCCGAAGTCGGAGGCAAAGGCCAGCAGAAGTTATTGAATGCCAGGGTGTTTCTGGTAGGTGCGGGCGGCCTTGGCTCTCCTGCCGCATTTTATCTTGCCGCCGCCGGCGTTGGAAAAATCGGAATTGCCGATGGTGATTGTGTTGATTATTCAAACCTGCAACGCCAGATATTACATTCTGCAAAAGACGTCGGGCGCTCCAAGGCTATTTCGGCGAAAGAGACCCTTGAGGCATTAAATCCCGATGTAGAAGTCATTCCTTATACCGAACGGTTAACTTCCGGCAATATCCTTGATATTATTAAAGATTATGACGTAATACTTGACGGCGCCGATAACTTTCCCACCAGATATCTCGTGAACGATGCCTGCGTTTTTCTCAGAAAACCGCTTTCGCACGGCTCCATTTTCCGCTTTGAAGGACAAGTAACCACCATTCTGCCATTTGACGGGCCTTGTTACCGCTGTCTTTATGAAGAGCCACCGCCTCCGGGCTTAGTGCCTTCTTGCAAAGAAGCTGGAGTATTGGGGATATTGGCAGGCGTCATTGGCACCCTCCAGGCGACAGAAGCAATCAAACTCATTCTGGGAAAAGGACAGTTATTAAAAGGCAAGCTACTAATATATGATTCCTTAAACATGGAATTCAAAAAGGTGAATGTCCGGAAAAATCCCAATTGCCCGGTATGCAGCGATAAAGCTACGATCAAGGAACTTATCGATTATGAAGAATTCTGCCAAATAAACACTTAACATGTTGAAAAAGAACATCTTCTATTTTGAAAAACCGGGAAGAGAAAATACAGAGGAATGCATAGAAATAGCCGCATCATCTGTCTCTGAAGGATATAAACACGTTGTTGTTGCCACTTCCGTCGGTGAGACTGGCGTTGCAATGGCAAAGAAACTGCACGGTAAAGAGGTAAACCTTGTAGTTGTAACTCATTCAGCCGGTTTTCAGGAACCCAATCATCAGGAATTGCTTCCTGAAAACCGGGATCAAATCGTAGCCCTGGGAGGCAAAATCTACACAGGCACCATCCTTACACACTCAATAGAAACCGCTTTTTCGCAAAAATTTAACGGACTTTATCCGGCGATGATCGTTGCACAATCGTTACGAAGACTGGGCGAAGGATTAAAGGTTTGCTGCGAAATTGTTATGGAGGCATGCGATGCGGGACTCATCCCCGAACGGGAAGAAGTGGTTGCGGTTGCCGGCACAATAAGGGGCGCAGATACCGTATGTATAATAAAATCTGCCGCCTCAAAGAGGTTCCTCGATGTAAAAGTACTTGAAATCCTGGCGAAGCCACGTTGTTAATCCACCCCGGCGCCCTTTTTCCATACCAAAATGTAGAGACGCACGACCGTGCTTCTCTACCTTAACTCCGATGCGAACCTTTCTAATGTCTGGAGGAAATAAAGTTGGAAGTATCCGGGAATTTTCTACAAGCAGCCATTGATGGTATTCGCGCATATATCAATATAATCGACAAAGAGTACAATATATTGTTTGTCAACGACGCGGTAACAAAGAAACTCCGGAAAACACGCCAATCCATTGTCGGGAAAAAATGTTATGAACAATTATGGAACAAAAATGCACTCTGTGAGAATTGCGTAACTCCAAAAGTCTTTGAAGACGGCAAACCCCACCAAAGGATAAACTGGGAGAACAACGCTGCCGGAAAAAATCGCTGCATTGAACATTTTGTATTCCCAATACCAAACAAACATGGCCAGGTTGAATTTGCGGTAGAAATCTTTATGGATATCACCGAAAAAAAAATGCTGGAAAAAGAACGGGAAGAACAGCGTTTGGAATTGGGCAAAAGAATACGCGAACTTCGTCATGCGTACGAAGAACTCAAATCTCTGCAAAACCAGCTTTTGCAGGCGGAAAAAATGGCTTCAATAGGACTCCTCGCCTCCAGCCTAGCTCATGAACTAGATACACCCCTTGCTACCATCTCCGGGTATTGTGAGTTGTTATTGGAGGAAGTTCATGATGAAAAAGCTCTCGGCAAAATCAAAACCATCTCCGACCAAATCGCCAGGTGCCAGAAGGCAACACGAAATCTATTAATTTTTTCCAGAAAGTCCGATAGTGAGAAAAAGGAATATCATATAAATACGTTAATAACTACTATCCTGGCGCTGGTGGAACATCGTTTAAAAATCCATAAAATAAACATCCGCAGGGCATTTGACAAACAGTTGCCCCCTTTATTGGTAGAAGGAAATCAAATCCAACAGGTTATTTTAAACCTTGTAAATAATTCAGTGGACGCCTTACCCAATGGCGGAGACCTGTTTATCAAAACGAGGATGAACAATGCAGAAAAATCCGTGGAAATTGTATTTGAAGATAATGGTACAGGCATCCCCGAAAAATATCATAAACGTATTTTCGAACCATTTTTCACCACAAAAGAACAGGGAAAAGGCACCGGTCTTGGTTTGTCAATTTGTAAGGACATAATTTCCGCACATAACGGCACGATACGCCTTGATAACAATACAGACAAGGGGACAAAATTTATTATCTCACTCCCCTGCAAATAGTAGCTTAAAAGTTGTTTTTTACATTTTTTGGCAAAAGATTTAATTGTCCCTTCTGCCGTCGGCAATCTACAGTCGGCAGTCGGCGGTTGACCAATGACTAATAACTAATAACTGTAGTAGGTTTTTATAAGGGAGTCATACTCTGAAAAAAATATTAGTGGTAGATGATGACCCGGCATTGGGAGAAATGTGTACGGAACTCCTGAAAAGCAAAGGATATGCAGCGGACGCCGTTACAAATGGCGCTGATGCCATAGAAAGGATTTCAAAAGATCCGGAGTATGCCATTGTCCTCACGGATTTTGTTATGCCGGAAATGGACGGCATACAACTGCTCTCAAAAATCAAACAGATCAATTCCGCTATTGATGTGATTGTAATGACCAGTTACGGCACCGTCTCAAGCGCCGTAGAAGCAATGAAGCACGGGGCGTCTGATTACATAACAAAACCTTTTAAACGCGATGAACTTGTTCTGGTGATAGAAAAAATACTGCAAATGCAACGCCTCGAAGGAGAGGTAGACCGATTACGGTCTGAACTTGGAGAAAAATACACCTTTGGCAATATCATCGGAGAAAGCCCTAAAATTAAAAAAATATACGATATTATCTCCCATGTCTCAGGCACGGAAGCAAACATACTCATCCAGGGCGAAACGGGCACCGGAAAAGAACTGGTGGCAAAGGCAATACATTATAACAGCGCCAGAAATAACCACCGCTTCGTCAAGGTAGATTGTTCCTCTTTAACGGAAACCTTGCTGGAAAGCGAACTTTTCGGACACGAAAAAGGCGCTTTTACCGGTGCGACGAAAGACCGGGTTGGGCGTTTCAGAAAAGCAGACCATGGCACTATCTTCCTTGATGAAATAGGTAATATCTCCCTTGCCGTTCAGGCAAAGCTGCTGAGAGTCCTGCAGGATAGTGAATTTGAAGCGGTAGGTAGCGATGAATCCATAAAAGTTGATGTGCGCATCATTGCCGCTACGAATGCCGATCTTGAGGGTTGCGTTGAAAAGGGACTTTTCCGCAGCGATCTGTTTTACCGGCTTAATGTAATACGGATATTTCTACCGCCATTAAGAGAACGAACAGAAGATATCCCTCTGCTTGCCGCCCATTTTCTAGCTATACACAACAAGAAAAACCGGAAAACCGTGGAAGGGTTTTCCCGCGATACACTAAATATACTCACGTCATATGCGTGGCCCGGAAACATCCGCGAACTTGAAAATGTAATTGAACGCGCGGTAATTCTCTGCAAAAAGAACAGAATCACCCCCGAAGACGTTCCCTTATATCAGGAAAAAATGGGGACGCGCCCCGGCCTGTCCGGAAAACCGCTTCAGGAATTATTGGAACAGACCGAACGCCAGATAATCATAAATACATTAGAAGCCAATGACGCCGATAAGGAAAAAACCGCAAAAATACTAAAAATCTCCCGTGCAAGTCTCTACAATAAACTCAACAAATACAAGATATAAGCATAGGGGACACATCCCATCCACATCCCACAAGGATAGTCATATTTATGCACAATTCCGGCAGGCAAAACTACCATCCAATAACGCCTTTTTTGCTTTGTTTTGAGAGTTCCTTTTCATCTTCCCATACGGCAAGGCCTGCGTTATTCGTGAGGGAAAGTTGAAAGGTATAAGTTACTTGTCTTATGTCATTTTGCCGTTCACGTTTTTCAATGATCTTGCCTGAAAGCGAGAAATCCGGCATGCGCTGCGGCTCTGTTTTGTCGCTATAAAATTCTTTCTCCTGTTGTATGCCTTGCGCCAGAGGGTCTTCGGCTATGCCACCCAATCCGATTGTAGTAGTTGTCAGCGCCTTTCCACTTATATTCAGCGCAACCCTGATCTTTTTTATTAACAGGTCAGTATCAATCTGTTGAGTAGTATTGTTTGTAATGCGGCTTATCGCAAGCATTGCCGGCTGGATTGGTGCAGTATCCAACGCACCCGACGCCAGAAGCGAATTAATCATTTCCTCCGCCGCATACGAAAAGTCCTGAATGTTTATATCAGTAGTGACGATGGTACGCGGGCCTCCGGTCTCAACATATCTTGTATGGGTAGAACAACCGGCAAAAAATAAAGATGCTACTGCAGGCAACACAACTACGGTTAACGGTAATTTCATCTTGTATCCTTTCTTCTCTTAATTATCCCTGACGTTTTCCATAAATTTCACACGAAAATCACGCGCAGTCTGTTTCGGCGCTGTCGCAGTAATAGAAAGTGTCTCTTGCCCCTCTATTTGTCTTGGAACCCATACAGATGCAGGTGTATCCACACGCATACCATTCTCATCGAACCATTCTATTTTGTAAGTAAATTCCTGCATGGAATTTTTTCTGTTAAGTATTTCTATCTGCAGTTGAAGAAATCCACCCGGCGTTACGGCTTCGTTCAATCCAACGATGCTGACCTTTTTATTAAGCGTAGCATCGGTAATAACACGTTTGTCAGTAACCACCTGCTTTGTTCCTACAGGCTCTTCACGCTCCACGGTGTTAACTGTGGTGCATGAAGAAAAAAAGGTTATGCCAATAAACATCCCTGCTAATAATAGTGTAATATTTTTCATGCTGCCTCCTTTATAAATTGTTTAATTGCTGGTCATTCAATCTTGTTCCCTTGTAGGGGCGAAGCATTTGCCGGTTTGGGTATTAACGCCTTCATGACTATTTACAACAAATACTTCGCCCCTACTTTTTCAAAATCCAAAGTGTTACGGCATTTCATGTTTTGTCTCTGTATTTTTCTCTTTTTGAACATCTTGTTCTGCGGAAAAGGCCTTAGCATCTGTAGCCGCAACTACCGGTTCTGGGCGCCTTACCGGCAGGTTTATCCCTTCCGGACTATCTTTTAGCCTGAATTGGGCAACCGTAAAAGGACTATTCCTGCTTATGGATTTAACCCATACCACATTCATTATACCATCATCTATTGTTACCGGTAATTTGAAACCCGAATACGGTTGTTCCAGTTCAATTTTCCGGTCAACCGGTGTAGGAAAGCGGCAAAAATGAAATTCCTTAGGCAGGGTCTGCCATGTCCTTATATCAGCCTGATTCATTGCCGCCTGATATACGAATGCCGCAAACATCACGACAAGCCCTGCCGTTGTATTTTTTTGGTTGCCGCCCGTTACGCCTGTGTATGCGCCATATGCTGCACCAGCCTTTATTGCAGAAGCAATAAGTGTTTTAGTAACTATGAGAGATAATTCATTTTTAAAATCCTGCGCAATAACGGCATCCATGCTTGACAACAACATTGCCGGCTCTGTCAGACCGTCATGTGAAATGTTCAGAGAGGAGATAAAATCATTATTATATACAAGTTTAGGAATCGCCGCACCAAAGTAAGGAAGGCCAGGCATTATGAAAAAAAGCGGCAAATCAATACGAATGCTATCCCTTGCCGGCGCTTGCCCTGTTTCAAAGATAACATAGGTGGTAGCCTGCAGTGGTTGCCCGATCATTCTTTGTCTCACCATTTCAATATCCTGATTGATATATGCATTTTCTCCAATCATGCTACGCACCCGTTCAAATGATTTCAGTGATCGCTCCAGGTCTGAACTGCTTGTTGCCTGCGCCATAAAATAGAGGGCATCGAGATAAACAGTAAGAGGGTTGACATAAAGCTCAAGGGCTTTAAACCGCTCAAGGTCTGAAAAATTATTTTCATATTGTTGCTTAAATTTACTGTCACTATTAATTTGGGCAAGATTAATATTGTAGTTTTGCTTTTTCCCTTCTTCCTGCGCTTTTTCAATTCGGGCTGAATTTATATAGACAGCATCTTCCTGTCGTTGATGTGCGCGGTAAAGTTCGACACGCGCCTTTTCATACTCTGCCAGTTGAAGATAATTAAGCGCTTTGTAGGTATTCATCATAATTTTGTCATACGCAAAACCTTCATAAGGCAGCATTGCAAGGTTAGTGACAGTTGCTAACGTCTCGCGGGCAACTTTTACCTTTGCCTTATCCTCATACTTATCAATAAGCTCTTCCGCCAGATCAAATGCCTTGTTGCTTTCTTCGTATTTCCCTGCAGTTCGCAGGACTGCCCCCTGCTCCAATCTCCACACAACAGCGTCCTTTGATTCACCTTTTTTTTCTGCCTGTTCTGATATTAACGCTGCCGCCTCATGGAAATTGCCGGATTTCCACTTTTGGTTTATCCTCTGTGTTTGCATATTGTAACTGGCGCATCCGGCACATAACAACATCGATACCGTCATACTCAATAAAATGTGATGCCATATAGTTTCTCTCTTGTGTCTCATACCAGCAAATTTGTCATAAAATTATGTTAAGGCAATTCACCCAATTTAATGTTTAGGCATTTTCAATATTTTTGTAGAGACGCATGCAATGCGTCTCTACCTTAACATCAACCCGCATGGAAATCTGCAATCCGCAATTTGCCGATTGCAGACTGCCTACTGCCTAAATTTTACTGCGCTTTTCTCACTATTGCCCCTTTATCAATCCCGTGATCTTCTATAATCTCAGCCGTCGATACCTTCGGGAGTATATTAACAATTTTCACCTTGCCAACCAGGATTTCTTCCCTGCCGAGGGATTCGTTTGTATCGGGATCAATCAATTCATCCCCCACTGCAAAGATGTCCCATATCTGACCTGAAGCAATATCAGTTTCATCTCCCCGGTTAATAGTAATCCGGTTATCTCTTTTACTTAGTACTTTTGGAGGGAAAATCACATCTGTCATCCTTTGAGCAATTTTATCCGCCATTTTGCGTGCAATTCCCACTAACAGCGCTTCATTGAGATCGCCATCCCTTGTCGAATAGGTTTTATTTTCAGAAATGTCCTTATTGCTTATCTGAAAATTGGCAGATTCCAGCAATTTGCCGGTAGTGGTGTCATATATTTTGCCGATACATGAAAGCCTGATAACCCGTTTCGTAGCGGTTCTTCCTGTTTTCTTAAATGTTGCAAGCTCGTTATAATCCTGAAAATCATCAATTGTTGCAACGAGTAAATACTTTATCCCTGAAATCTTAAATTGTTTCGCAGCGGTGCTGTCATCCGCGGAAACATTTCCGGAATGTGCAAACTCCTGTTCTTTAACAATATCGTCAAGATCATTACGGGCAACTATCTGAAATTTTCTGGTTGCGTTAATGCGGTCTGCCAATTGCCCGTTCATAGATTGCATCACGCGGTCTAAAGAAAGCCTACTTCCACTCCTGTTAGCGCCAGCTATTATAGCTTGTGTCGGTCTAACGGATGCAATACCCATTGTTTCTCTTTCTGCAAACGCCCTTGTTTGCATCAAAAACGCCAGCGCACATCCTAAAAAAAGTATTTTCATCATGGTCGGTTTTTTCATACACACCTGCCTTTCTTGTAAAGTAGGGCGAAGCATTTGCCCGTTCGGGTATGAACGCATTTATTGCAATTTACGGTAAACGCTTCGCCCCTACACTATGCGGCAAACACCGCTATTATTGAGATTTTTCAAAATACCAAAGTGTTACAAAAGTGTTTCTTCCTGGTTTTCCGTGCTACCAGAACAATTCGAAGATGGAGTTTATTTCCTTGGCTACATCTGCCTTTACGTCAATCTTGAATCCGCTTTGCCGTAACATCTGCGCACCTCCCTTTATTAATTCAACATTGGCATCCGTTAATTTTTCGCCGTTTTTCAAATGCTGAAGAAAAGCGGTATTATCCTTCCACCTTGCATAGCCAGCTTCATTCATCTGCAATGCCACCTTCAACCTTTGTACGTTATAAACATTAATTGTTCTTTCCCAGTCCCTGAATCCCTCACGGGTAAGCCGGATCTTGTTTAACCCGGGTGGCGCTTTAAAAACGCCAGGTGCAGCGCCAATAACAACGCCGTTGAGTTCTACGGTTACATCCAATACCTGCACTTCAAGGTTGCTGTTTTGCACTACAACCATAGTCTTGTCTTCCTTTACCAGGACGTCAGGCACACTTACCGGAAGTTGCACAAGGTCTTGCATGCCGCAGGCAATGGTGATTTCCACAAAATCAGGCTTTGGCGGAGGCGGGGCAATATGCTTGCTCCCCAAACTTTCTGCAATCCTGTATGCCGACTCATCCAGCAGCATATTCATCATGTCATCATCTTCAACCGTACTCCTTTCGGTAAACCGCTCAGATTTGCTTGCCATAATTGTATCCGCAACCAGGGTGCTACCTTGTAAACCTTCCAGTATTTTGTAGCTGGCACGCAGATTGGTGACTAAATTAACTGTTTCGACGCCATATCCTTTAAACTTTTTCTTTTCTGTTCCAAAGGAACTTATCGATGCGGCAATAAGATAGTCGGCATTCATCATTTGTGCCAGCCTTAGTGCGGATGTATTGTTACTGAGAAGTGTATCCAGTCTGTTTTCTTTTGCCGCACCTGGGGAGTAGGTTTTCAAACTGTCTGTTACCACTTCACGGCTAATGACGTTAAACCCCTTTTCAGCAACACGGCTGGTAATAAAATCCTCAAATACTGCAATCTTATTATCAAACTGGCGTCCTGCCCTGTTTTCCACAAAAATTGCCGCTTTGTGCACCTGTTTATCATCTTGCTGCGCGAAAAGATATGCATTTAAGGAAATAAAATACAAAAGCATAAAGCCTGTAACAAAAGACATGCGTTTTAAAAAAAGCGACATAATTCACCTCCTTTTGGTATATTTCTGATTTCATAAACCTTATTTGTTCGATCATATTACACATTTAATCATTATATTAACTCATATTTTATAAAATATAGCTCAATAAATCACGATTTAGTTTGTTTGAATCGCATATCCTTGAGGATTGTAAGAAATCATTTGTATTGTAACGCTTTAGTTTTTTGAAAAATTCCGGGAAAAAAGGAGAACCCCGAAGGGATAATTATGATTATAGAAAAACTTGGGGGTTTCAATCCTCATCCAGCCCGAAGCTTAGTCGCTCCACTCCCCGCAATGACAAATGTTTTGAACATTCAAAGCATTTGAATTTAGGATTTGTTTCGTATTTCGATATTCAATATTAGAATTTGTTCTCAATATTTTTTTTCAGTAATGCGTCTTCACACTGTCAGCGTTGAATTCACACATTATGAGCCTGTTGAGTATATCTTCGGAGGTATGATTGTTCCTCGATTGTGGAAATTAATTGAAATACCAAAATATATTGACTAACATTATGGTATTATGTTGATTTATATTTCAGGCTTGTTTTATTTAGGAAAGATGCAATGAAAATTACCATGTTAGGATACTCAGGGTCCGGTAAAACCACTCTCATGCACGGAATGGCCTCCACCCTGGCGCCGGGAAACGCAGACCATGATTATGCTTTGATCCCAAGGCTAAAAAATGATGATGAATTGGCGTCTTTTAATGAAGAAGTTGATGTACTGGTTGATTTTATGGAAAATACCGTAGAGCATGCAGGTTACTGGCCTCTCGGAACGAATAAAACCACCGTATATCCATTTGCAATCGAATACCTAACAAACCATAAAATTACAAATATAGAATGGGTGGACTTCAGAGGAGGGCTTTTATCACATATTTTTAAACCTGCACATAGAGATGAAAAAGAACTGGAAGCGCTGTTTTTTCACTTAATCGAAAGCAATGTGGTGGTGATTGTTGCAGATGCTTATCATCTTACTCATTTTACCAGAATTGATGAAATCAGACATTTTTCCGGTGCTAAGATTATTAATCTGATAATGAACAGGTTTGACAGAATATACCCCAACAGAAAATTGAACATCTTAATTGTTCTTACCAAGGCCGATTCTGTTGATTCCTGCTGGAAGGAAGAAGATTATAAACAACTCCTTGATAAGGGAATGGAAGTATTTGACCCGGTGGTGAAACTTTGCCGGAATAACAGCAACTGGAATGGCGGTATCCTGCCGGTTTCTGTTATTGGTGAAGAAAATGTAGAAAGAAAAATTACCCCGAAAACCGATTCGGATAGCCCTATGGATATCCCTTTTTTAGCGGAAGACAAAATTATAGGACTGCCCCAACCGTTTAACACGGAATATGTTCTTTATTTTTGTCTTGGCTTTTCCTTGTTGCAAATGAAAAATGCGGCAAAGGAATCTATATCTGATTATCAAAAAACCATAGAGCAGGTGCTTCAGGATGCCGGGACATTAAACTCAATCTGGTCATTTTTACGCGGCAGGCCAAGCGCTGCTGAAATCGCCCGCAAGTCCTCGGAAAAGAAAAAGAGAGACGAAGAATCCTTGCTTAAGTTTGAAAGCCATATAGATACACTTATGGATTATACCAGGAAAAGGGTAAGGCTTTTTGCGTGAATGTGGAACGATTCATATATTCGAGGACTTTGACTGCTGACTACCGGTGGATTGTTACGTCTCCTTTACTTTCTTCTAAAGAGACACACCTGCTTGAACGCTTTATTGATTTTTTTAAAAAATATCGTTTCGCATACGCAAAAGCCCCGCTTAAACCGCTTTTTTGCATAAATTTTCCGGAAACTACTGTGCTTTTTACCCTTCAAAGCAGTATGTTCAAAGATGAATTCGGCAGGGACATTTATTCCCTGGAGGGCATTTGCACAGGTCGTATTCACAGGAAAATTTTATGGAAAAAAATGCCAGAGATAGTAGACAATTACACAGGGGTGCTTAATCCCTGGACCGATATAAATTTCCGGAAAGCAGATAATCTGGTAAATAACCCATCTGCGTCCTACACTCTGGAAAGTCTGATTCCTGATAGAGTCCCGCCCCAGCCTCAAACCGAAAGCATGGAAGTTCTGCCGGAATCGCAAACTCCCTCCGGCACAATCATTATTCCTTTTGTTGAAGAAGGATTAAGAAAACTGAAAAAAACAGTTAATTCGTCTTCTTTTTCACCATCAAATTTTGCATTTGGATGCACCACCGACATGCTGAAAGCAGAGCAATTTCGCATAATAGCTTACGTAGATGACAAGAACAGAAAAGAATCCATTGGAAAACCTGCAGAAAGGAAAAAAAACAAATCACCCATTTCCGGCGCCTCTGATGCTACTGTGAAAATTACAACAGAAAATATGCAAAAAATTAAAGAAAAAAGACGTTTCTTCACAGACGAAAAATGGAAGAAAATAGTTGATAGAATACGGCTCGTATTCCTTAAAAAATAATTGCAATATGTTTTATAACGATTTGTATTCCCTCAATAATTCTCTGAACTTGCCAAAGGCTGCTTCATATCAATTTACTCTGCAAGATCAACCTCGGCACTATTTTTAGCAAGGACACCGGAGGTCAAATCTTTCAAAATGACATGGCCTCGCTAAACTCCAAAGACGCTTAATATTCTACCTGCTTTTCTCCCTAGCTTCATAATAAACTCTTCCCTGTGTATTTTCCCATTTTCTTTCTACAGCAGCATATTAAAGATGAGCGGTTTGTGCATAGTGGAAATCCGCTCAATCTTCAGAATCCTTAACATTTTGTATCGTGTTTTACTAAAAAACAATTTGCAATGTTTCCCCTTGTAGTCTACGCAGTGTTTAAAGACTATGAAAGAAATTCACTGGCATAATTCAGGGGACACCATACTTAATTTTAGAGATTTTAATTTGTCAAACCGCAAGTATGGAATGTCTGCAAAAGTCCAAAAATCATGTAGCGCAATGTGGTTAAACCATTCTGCTTCCACCCTGCCACGCCATGTTCCTTAATTATTTTGTTTCGGGCCGTTCAGTACATGGTTTGTCACCTGGCCCTGGTAATGGAGCTTTATTATTGCCTCCAGCCGTTTCTCCTTCAATCAAGGCTTCGATACTTGGATATGGATATATTGTTTCCGCCTTGTTTTGCATTAAACCTCCTGTATCTGCAGTTGGGCCATACGTACTGTAAATTTCCCTGCCTATAATTCTGAGCAGCATTGTCATCTGCCCACGATGGTGAGCGGTATGGGCAATTCTCCTTGTGACAATCCAGGCGCGTGAACGCCTGACATTAAAAAAGCTTACTTCTTCCTCCCACCATGCATTATCTTTTTCTCTCAATGCATCCAGGCGTTTCCCGGAATCTTTCGCATAGCATTTAATAAATTCCAGCCGTGTTTCATTTGATGGTAATGGAAGAGCCCCTACATCAATTCCAAGCATATTGCAAAACCACACATTCTCTCCCATGCATTGATGAACCATATGCTCATGTGCATTTCTTCCCCTTTTGTCCTGCGGGTGAGGGCGTCTTTTTAAGTCGTCATCTTTAAACGTACTCCAGGTGGTGAGCGTTTTAATACGTTCAGTTTCATAAGTATCTACAAGGAATTTATATGCCATCTGCAATCTCCTTTCATTAATTCAATATAATTGTATAAATTGGGTGAGTTTCAAAATAGAAACCCCTAACGGTATAATAAAAAGCTTTGTAACATTTTAGTCCTTTTCAAAAAACTATAGTGTCGCAAAAGATTAAACCTCCTAAACATTGAATTACTAAAGGCAGACAAGTCTGTCTTTGAATATCAAAAATTTTTTAGATATCTATATTTAATAATATGCATGCGGCGTCTCTGGCTGCCTTGACAGGCCATGCCTGTCCATAATTTTGACTGGCAACAATTGCTCCTTCTACCAAAACATAAACCATATCCACATCCTTCTTAATATTAATATTATTATAACGCTTATCAGAAGCCTTTAATCGAGATAACATTTGTTTTAAATATAACCTTAAGTCGTCCTTATGTTTTACTACCTCTGTCCTGATCTTGCTGTTAAGAGAAGGTACCTCGGATGCAATATTTAAAAACGCACACCCCCTGAAATTGCATTTTGTCATCCACTCACTTAAAAATCCAAATACCCCTTTGATACGGTCTTCAATAGATGTATGTTTTTCAACACTGCTTCTTAACCAACCCATCCAGACAACATGACGCACCTGCAAATACGAGACGCAAAGATTTTCTTTTGAGGAAAAATGGTGGTAAAACGTTGCCTTTGCAACCTGCGACTCAGCAATTATCTGGTTAATGCCAGTGGCAATATACCCCTGCTCATAAAATAACCGCAATGCGGTTTCTATTATTCTGTCTCTTGGAGAATTCTCAGCTTTATTATCCATAATTCAACATATACCAGACAGACTTGTCTGTCAAGGGTAAAGATGAAATATCCATGAGCTTATGGCACAAAAAATATTAAAGCGGGGGGGATATCACGGGAAAGGTAAAATTCTATACGTTGAGGGAATGTATTGCTTGCATGCCTTTTTCCAAAGCTTGCTGGTTGATAGCCAGTAAATCCTTTTTTCTTCCACACAATGAGATATTTAGCTGGCCTAGAATGCTCTCGGCAGTAAATAATTTTTTTACCTCCAAATAAGCGCCCAGCATAACAATGTTGGCAACTAACACATTTCCCAGTTTACTGGCAATTTCCGTTGCCGGTATGGGATATATTTTCACATCGGGAAATGAATCAAATTTAACCATAGAAGAGTTTAAAAGCAACAAACCGCCGTGCGTTATCAAGTCTTTATATTTTTGATAAGAAGGCTGGTTCATGACGATCAGTGTGTCAGCTTCTTCTATGAGCGGGGAAAATATTTCTTCGCTGGAAATAACGAGGTGATACACCGCGGTGCCGCCTCTTACCTCGGTGCCATAGGAAGGAAAATATGTTACGTAAAGGGAGTCCGCTATTGCAGTCTGTGCAAGCAATTTCCCCAGCAGCATCATGCCTTGTCCGCCAAAACCCGCCAAGATAATCTTTTCCGTCATTCTGCTTCTTTACTCCCAATCCTTTACAATACCGAGGGGAAAGGTACCGGTCATTGTTTCATCAATATGCTTCATAGATTCGTTTGCGCCCATTCTCCAGTATATCGGGCAGGGGGACAATATCTCTATCAAAGAAAAACCTCTCTTTTCCTTTTGTGTTTTAAATCCTTTTTCAATTGCTTTTTTCGTTTTCCGGATGTTTTCAGGAGACGAAAGGCTTACTCTTTCAATATAGCTGCTGCCCTCAAGGACAGACAATAATTCACAGATACGAATAGGATATCCATCGTTCGAAGGATTTCTGCCTTTAGGCGTCGTGGCGCTTTTCTGCCCTATCAAGGTTGTCGGCGCCATCTGGCCGTTTGTCATGCCGTAGATTGCATTGTTGACGAAAATAAACGTAATATGCTCTCCCCTGTTTGCCGCATGAATAATTTCAGCCATACCAATTGCCGCTAAATCACCATCTCCCTGATAGGCAAATACAAAATGATCAGGGTGTACCCTCTTGATACCGGTGGCGACGGCAGGCGGTCTGCCGTGTGCGGCTTCGCACATGTCAATATCAAGATAATTATACGCAAGAACGGCGCACCCAACGGGGGCAAGTCCGATGGTTTTGCCACGAATGCCCCACGCATAAATAATTTCGGCAATAAGTCTTAGCACAATTCCGTGTCCACAGCCGGGACAGAAATGTGTTGGTGTGTCTATGAAAGTTTCCGGTTTTTCGTAAATAGCCTGCATATTATTTCACCCCGGCAAATGGTAAAGGTGTCTTTGCCGCCATGTTTTTCGGCAGTATTTCCACTATTTTATTTATTATTTCCAGAGAAGTAGGTACGCCGCCGCCTGTTCTGCCATAAAAGTGGACAGGACATCTTCCTTCAACCGCAAGCCTAACGTCTTCCACCATCTGGCCGGCGCTCATTTCAACGGTTAACAGGCATTTTACCCGTTCAGATATTTTTCTTATATATTCACCCGGAAAGGGCCACAATGTTATCGGGCGTATTAGTCCGACCCGGAATTCAAACTGGGCACTTTTTCTCATGGCTTCCTTACAAATACGCGCAGAGGTGCCGTAAGCCACTAATACAACGTCCGCCTCGTCAATATTCACGGCTTCATACCGTACCTCATTTTTCTCGATTTCCTTATACTTGTTCTGCAACTTGGCGTTAAATACCTCTAATTCCCCTTTGACGGAATAAAATGATTTTATTATTCTCCTGCTGCGGTTATCAGCGCCGGTCAGCGCCCAATCTTTTAACGGCAGATTTTCCCTGAATTCCTTTTTAAATTCGACCGGCTCCATCAGTTGCCCTATCTGTGCGTCTCCCAGGATCAAAACAGGGTTGCAATACCTATCCGCCAAATCAAATGCATCATAAACAAGGTCTGCCATTTCCTGGACAGAACTAGGCGCAAGCACTATTAACCGATAATCGCCATGTCCGCCGCCTTTGACCGACTGAAAATAGTCCGCCTGCGAAGCGGAGATATCGCCTAAACCAGGCCCTCCGCGCTGAATATTGACGATAACACAGGGGAGCTCGCTTCCCGCAAGGTAGGATATGCCTTCCTGCTTCAGGCTTATTCCGGGGCTGGACGAAGAAGTCATAGCGCGGCCTCCGGCGGCTGCACTGCCATGCACCATACTTATGGCGGCAATTTCACTCTCCGCCTGAATGAATGTGCCTTTTACCTGAGGCATTCTCACGGACATATAATTAATCAGCTCATTTTGAGGCGTAATGGGATACCCATAATAGTATCGGCAGCCTGCATAAACTGCCGACTCTGCGGCAGCTTCATTGCCCGTTAGTAATTGTTTCATAATACGCAGTATCTAAAAAGTTGCATGAATTAAACAGCATCAGTTATAAATTTCTATTGCAACATCAGGACACATTATGGCACATTTTTTACAACCGTCGCATTTTCCCCCTTCTTTAAATCTTACGGGGTACAGTCCCTGATCATTCAGTGTTTCCGAAATAACCAGAGAATTATGATGGCATACGGGAACGCATAAAAGGCATCCCTTGCAATAATTTTCCTTTATCTTAATTACGGCCATAATTCGGAGGTCCTCCCCAGTTTAATTTTTCACGCAAAACACCGTAAAAAGTCCTTTCTCCGGTATCAACCATTTGTATTTCAATATCTGACCGTTCGACCATCACCTTATCTCCACCTTCCAATTCGGTATATATTTGCCCGTCAACGGTCATGCCGATGCTTGGAGATTGCGACAGCGGTTCGATTTCAATCTTCGTATTGCCGGAAACCACCAATGGTCTGTTTGTGAGCGTATGGGGACAAACGGGCACTATAATAAACGCGTTCAAATCCGGTGTTACTAAAGGTCCCCCGGCAGATAAGGAGTGTGCCGTTGATCCTAAAGGCGTTGATATAATCAGTCCATCAGCCCTGTATGTTGCAACGTCTTCGCCATCGATAAGCAATCGTATGGAAATTAATCTCGATAAAGAAGACCGGGAGATGACGACGTCATTTACGCCTATTGACTCACAAATAACCTTGTCCCTCCGTTGAATGCGGCAATGAAGAAGCATTCTTTTGCGTATCGAATACTTTCCGGAAAAGATTTTTTCCATAGACTTGCAAACTTCCCGTTCCGTGATTTCTGCCAGGAAACCGAACCGCCCCATGTGTACGCCAATAATGGGTATCTGATTCCCGGACAGTTTTCTGCAGGTGGACAAAATAGCGCCGTCGCCGCCAAACACCACGGCCATTTCATATATGCCTTCAGGGATTTCGTCCTGAGACAAATCGACAATCGCTGTTTCGACATATTTATTAAGCCATGGCTTTAAGCCCGACACCATATCATGTATTTTTTTCTTTGTAAAATTTCCTAGCACGAGGATTTTTTTCATTATTCACCCTAAGCTGGCACAGCCAGAACCAAACAAGCACGAAAACAGTCCTCAGTCCTCAATCTGCAATCTACCGACTGTAGCTTGTAGACTGCCGAAGCTACTAAACGGCTAAATGCCGCTTACCTGTATTTGCGAATGAGCCTTTTATTTCCGTTAGATCGAGAGATGCAATAAATGTATCTGCAATACCGTCTGCATCCAAGCCAAGACTTTTCAATATAATCTCTCTTGGCCCATGTTCCATAAATCTGTCAGGAATACCCATCCTTACAATTTTGCCCGCATCCTCTTTTTCATCAGAAACCATCTCAAGCACGGCGGAGCCGAAACCTCCCGCAAGCGCATGGTCTTCAACAGTAAGAATCAGTTTGTGTTTTCTTACTAATGACAAAATAAGTTTTTTATCAAGGGGTTTTGCATATCTGGCATTTACTACCGTGGCTTCGACGCCTTTTCCCGACAATTGTTCCGCCGCCTGCAGGCATCTTTGTACCATACAACCATACGCCAGAAGCACGCCGTCTTTGCCTTCTCTTAGAATCTCAGCCTCTCCAATCCCAAACGGCTTGCATTCCAAATCGATTTTTTCATCGGGTATATTTTCTTTTGGATAGCGAATTGCAATTATCTCATCAGAATCGATGGCAATCTTTAGCATTGCCCTTAGTTCGCTTCCGTCTTTAGGGGACATCAATACAATGCCGGGCAAATTGCGGAGATACGCTATATCAAACACGCCGTTATGGGTAGGGCCATCATTGCCAACCACCCCGGATCTGTCCATGACAAAAACTACTGGATTTTTTTGTAAACAAATATCATGGAAGACCTGGTCATATGCCCTCTGCAAAAATGTGGAATATATTGCCACCACAGGCTTCAATTTTTCGGTTGAAAGACCGTTTGCAAGTCCAACGGCATGTTGTTCACAAATACCCACGTCAAAATATCTGTCCGGGAATTTTTCCCCAAAGGAAATCATACCCGTGCCGTCCGGCATAGCCGCAGTAATGCCTACGATAGAAGGATTCGTTTTTGAGAATTCCACCAGCGCATCGCTAAAAACTTTTGTGTAAGAAATTTTCCCTGCATCCTGTACCTCTTTCTCTATTTTGCCTTCAGAAAGCTTAAATTTCCCGGAGCTGTGGAATTGCGTGGGGTTTTGGTATGCAGGTTCAAAACCACGCCCCTTTTCTGTTATCACATGCAGCAACACAGGGCCGTTTAAATGCTTAATATCATTTATTGTTTCTGTTAATACCTTAAAATCGTGCCCGTCAATCGGCCCGAAATAATTGAATCCGAGGTCTTCAAAAATACGCCCCGGAGTAGCACCGATTTTTACCAATTCAACAAGATGTTCCAGTGTTTTCTCCATAGGCTTCCCAAGCACCGGCAATATTTTTATCAAACCGCGTAACTCTTTTCTTATATCCGCATAAATCGGCATTGTTCGTATTTTGTTCAAATATTTCGAAACTGCCCCTACGGTGTTGGAAATAGACATCTCATTATCATTTAAGACAACAAGTAGATTTTTCTTAATATCGCCTGCATGGTTTAATGCTTCCAGAGACATACCAGCCCCTATGCCGCCATCTCCCACCACCACAACAATGGATCGTTTGTATCCGATAATCTCATCTGCACATGACAATCCCAGGGCGGAAGATATCGCATCACCGCTATGGCCGCATGTGAAAGGATCATATAAGCTTTCATTTTTATCCGGAAAGCCGCTGAGTCCTTTATATTGGCGCAGTATGGAGAAATGTGTTTTCCTGCCGGTAAGTATCTTGTGGACATACGCCTGATGGCCAACGTCCCAGACAATTCTGTCTTTCCTGAAATCGAAACAATAATGGAGCGCCATCGTCAATTCCACCACTCCGAGGTTTGAGGAAAGATGTCCGGGATTTTTTGATATGACGTCCACAATAAAGGAACGGATTTCACTTGCCAGTTTGGGCAAATCTTCCGGGTTTAACTTTTTCAGGTCTTCCGGAAATTCAACGGAGTCTAAGATATTATTCATTTGTCTCTTTGGTATTGTTTATTGTTAAAAATCTCTCTACACATATTATTTTTTTACGGTGCGTTATTCGTGTCATTCGTACTGTTATCAATAAAATCTCTGGTGCTGAAAGAGCCATTTTCATCCTTTACCAATATCTGGATTTTTTTTTCTGCCTCGTCCAGCATAGAAACACACTTTTTGTACAATTTTATGCCATTTTCATATTCAGATAACGTTTCATCGAGGGGCATATCTCCCTTCTCCAGTTTATCAATAATTTTTTCTAGTCCCTTTAACGCTTCCTCAAATTTTACTTTTGCCATATACTACAATGCCCATCATCAATCAGAAATTTTTGCTTATATATACGCTTATTTTAACGCTCTTACCTCTCCTACCAATATATTTCAGGCAATCCCGCTTACCCTTCAATTTCAATTATCGAGGAAACAAAACTGCCATCATATAATCTGGTTCTTACCTTTGTACCGGACGACAGTTCCTTGCAGGATTTTACAGGGATATCATTATGCAGGACAGTGGTAATTGAATATCCTCTTTGCAGCACCTTTAGCGGGCTTACGCTCTCCAGTCTGTTTGCAAGTCCTTTCAACTGCTCCTTTTCCATTTTCAAGGTATGACCGCACAACATAACCAACCTTTGCATATTCTCGTCCAGTACCTGTTGTAATCTATGTATCCTGTCAAACGGCCTCTTAAAGGGAAAGCTATGTTCCGCTCGTAACAAACGACTTCGATCTGTTTTTATTTTATTATAGAGTGATTGTATAAGTCTAGCTTTAATTTTTTCCAAAGCATCTGTTAACTGATCATAGCAGGGAACTACCAGTTCAGCAGCCTCTGTCGGGGTCAACGCCCTTATGTCTGCGACCAGGTCAGAAATAGTGACATCAATTTCATGCCCTACTGCGGAAATGACGGGTATCTTTGAGGTAAAAATGCTTCTGGCAACAACCTCTTCATTAAACGCCCATAAATCTTCCAGGCTCCCTCCGCCTCTACCCACAATAATCACATCAATCCCGGCAATAGTATTCAGGTTATCAATGGCATTGGCAATTTCCCGGGCAGCGCCCTCGCCCTGAACCCTCACTGGATAAATGAGGATTTCCATCTTCGCAAACCTTCTGTTGATGACATTCAGGATATCCTTTATTGCCGCACCGGTAAGGGATGTTACGATGGCAATCTTTTGGGGAAGCAACGGAAGGGGTTTCTTGTAGCATGGGTCAAATAAACCCTCCTTCCCCAATCGTTCTTTCAGTTTCAAAAATGCCTGTTGAAGTGCACCAAATCCTTTTGGCTCGATGTTTTCAATGATTATTTGATATTGTCCGCGGGGCTCGTAAACAGTGATAGAACCAAAGGCCAGGACTTCCATTCCGTCCTTTAAGTCAAATTTTATCCAGTTGGCGACGGATTTAAATATGACCGCCTGAATCTGCGCATGTTCATCTTTCAGCGTCAAATACAAGTGGCCGGAGGATGGTTTTTTTAAATTGGACACCTCTCCGGTAATCCATACGTGGGAAAACCCCTGTTCCAGCGAGTTCCGTATCTTACCGGTAATCCCGGAAATGGTCAGTATTCTCTTTTGACTCCTTACCGCATCTGATATAAGAGGAAACAGATTATTCATTGCTGCTCAACTTGCTTCTTTTTCTTTCACTTCGATTCTCATTATGCTTTCGGCCCTTCCTGTTTGGCTGTCCACAACAATCTTTACACCATTCATCCGCACATCATTCTCTGCCACTTCGAACCGCGTGGGCATTTGCGTCATAATCGCCTTTAGCACGCAATCGGATTTTCTGCCCAATATGGATTCATGAGGGCCCGTCATGCCTATATCGGTTATATAAGCAGTTCCCTTTGGCAATATCTTTTCATCTGCAGTCATTACGTGTGTATGGGTACCGACAACTGCACTGACTCTACCGTCCAGGAACAAACCCATTGCTATTTTTTCGGAGGTCGCTTCCGCATGCATATCAACAAAAATCATCGACGTTTCATTAGAAAGCACCCCCAAAATCTTCTCCACTCCCCTGAAAGGACAATCTATGGGCTTCATGAATACCCTGCCAAGCAGGTTAACCACTCCAATGGGATATCCCAGCTTTGACGTTGCAACCACAAAGCCCTTTCCAATGGCATACGGAGAATAATTAAGCGGCCGTATAATATTTTTATGTATTTCCAGGACGTGAACCTTTTCCTTTTTATCCCACACATGGTCGCCCATAGTGATGACATCCACGCCGTAAGAAAATAATTCTTTTGTGATTTGATCTGTAATGCCGGCCCCCGCTGCCGCATTTTCTCCGTTTGCAATACAAAAATGTATCTCTTCCTTCTCCATAAAAGATTTCAGTTTGTTTTTTATTATCGTGCGTCCCGGACTACCCACAATATCGCCTAAAATAAGGACGTTAACCTTCATGTCGTCTTCTTTCTTTGTAAGCGTTTAAATTTTTGCATTAAACCTCTTTCAACGTCCGGAGGGACAAATTTGCTTACGTTTCCGCCCAGACTGGCCGTTTCTTTAATCAGGGCGGAGTTTAGAAATAAATATTGTTCACTTGCCATTACAAATACTGTTTCTGCATTTTTATCGAATACCCTGTTTGTTAATGCCCGGTTCCGTTCATATTCAAAATCAGATGCCGTGCGTATGCCACGCAGTATAATATTTGTTCCTCTTTTTGCCAGATGATCCACCAGCATACCTTCAAAGCAATCTACTTCAACGTTTTTAAAATCCTTAACATTGTGCCTGATCATCTCCATTCTTTCTTCTACAGAAAACAACGCTTGTTTTAACGGATTACATCCAACAGAGACAATTAGTCCGCTAAAAATAACACTTCCCCGCCGGATAACATCAAGATGTCCATTTGTAACAGGATCAAACATCCCCGGATAAACTGCTGTTCTCATAGATTGCACCCTGTGTATTAAAACCAAAAGCGGCTCGTGGTTTGCTGAAGACCCTTGGGGCTAATATCAAAGCGATAAGAATTATCATTTCTAATGGGGTCTAATTCAAGGGTAATGCTTCCTACCCAGTCATGAAAATAACGGGACAGCACAAAGCTTGTTTTTAAATTTTTCCGTTCCTCGCGTCTCCCCTCGCCGTCATCATCATCGGCTAGCGAGGTTTTCAGATCATATTTTTCCTTCCCCATAATACTCCATTTTTCATTAATCTGGTAATTTGCCGCAAGCATTATCATGGAACTGATATCTCTGATAAACCTATGTCCTGCAAAAAACTGCCAGTCAGGGGGATTGACCACTTCCGCGCCATAAGAAAGGACGTCAAACTGAAACTCTTCAGTATTAAATTCGTTCCTTTCGGAAACAATAGCAACGATATCGTTTAATTGGCAGCGGAAATCAAGATTAATAAAATTATCTTTTCTTACAATAATCCCGTTGATCCCCTCCGTGTAAATACCGGAATTTGTGGGAAACATATAATAATCCAGGTTAAAATCAATAAAATCCACCGTTTTTTCATGTCCCGGGTTCCCCCGTTTTGTCTGTAATTTGTTTTTCACGCCCATAACCAATATCTGAGAGGAATCCAAAGCATCGATTTCATCATACTGATACAATTCGTCCGGGTCACGAGTAACAAAAGGGCTGTAAATATAACGCAGCTCCGGTATAAATATATGGCGTAAACGATTAATCCTGAAAAAATCATTATAGACGCTATATGTCCTCCAGTGCGTAGAACTCCAGTCAAGTCCAAACGTAGGAATAAAGCGGCCTGTCACATCCCCATGTTCTTCCGCCACCCCGTCTGAAGTGTCTATACTTTCAGAATACCCGGTAGCCCTCCCCTCGACAAATGGATTAATATTAAAAATCCATGGCTTAAACGGAAAACTTACACGGGCAACACTATCAATTCTTGCCACCGGCCGGGTTTCGGTTGCTTCATTTACCGTTCCCGAATCAAAACCGGCAAGGGCAGGATGGTATTTCCGGAAATCAGCCGATTGTTCAACAGTGTTGTTAAAATACGTAATTGAGCTTTCTGAAGAAAACAACATCCGGTTGTCCAAAAGAGGCTCGCTAATGATCTGGTATTTTACCTCAGGAAGCCGTTCCGCATAATTTTTTTCCCTTAAAGAATCTACCGTTGTGTCAAATCCGTTTAATTGCTGATTTACGAGAAACGTCGCCGCCCTGTTATCCTCCGTTCTTCGAAGATAGAATACCGTTTCACGATCTTTTTCCGTCTTGAATTTCTGAGGGAAATATTCCCTCAGGAATCTTGGGTCGCTCAGATAGGAATATTCCGTATCCATGCGCACACCATACGGCAGCTCTTGCCGGTGCCTCCATAATATGCTCCCGCGATCTTCTTTGTCTATCGGTATGCGATTAATATCATACTCTCCATGGTCGTTCAGATAATATGTTTCAACCGACCCAAACAAATCCTGCCCCCGGTAACCAAAATCAAACCCTGTACCAATGCCGCGGTTCTGTAAATAGTCCAGTTTAAATATAAGGTCGCTCCACTCCTTTTGTTTTCCCCCGGCAGCCACATAGAGGTCCCAATCGGTCCGAATAAATGTGCCAAAGCGGGAAGAGCTTCCAAACGTCCAGTCTCTTAAAAGCTTTTCCTTCTTTTGAATATCAAGTGATATGTAAGGAAAATATGCCACGGGATATCGGTCGAGATAAAAAAAGTTATCTTTTGAAGAGATAATATTATGTCCTTCGCTCTGAATTAATCGGATTTTTTTCCCTTGGAAATGATAATGCGGATGCCCATACCCACATGTAGTTATTTGGCCGTTTTCGATCTCATATCGTCCTTTTCCTACATGATGTATTTCTTCCGCAGTGACATGCGCGGGCAAGTCTTTTAGCCCGGCAAATTTGTCTTTTTTGGAACGGAAAGCGGCATCCTGGCCGGAAACATCCTCCTCCTGGCCGGATTGAATAGTTGTCTTGATCTTACCGTCTAAAATAATCCCCCTGTCTTCTGCCATTTGTTCAAAGATACGATCGGCAATGAGAAAATCATTTTCACGGCGCATGGTAACGTTGCCTTCTGCATAAAGTTCGCTAAGAGGCAATGCCATGGATTGTTGTGTCACATCCGGCAAGGCACTTTTATCAAACCATAGGATAATACTATCCGCGTCAACAGTCATGTCCTCTTTTTTGATTTTTACATTCCCAAGAGCAACAACAATGCGCCTGTCACCCTCCTCCCATGAATCGATTTGATCCGCAATAATATCAATCAACTCCTCCTTTTCCCTTTGATCTTTAGTTTTTATCGACTCAGGGGTCTCCATAGATAAGAACTCTTCTTCTCCCCTAGAACGAATATCTTCTCCCCTGAGAAAAAAAGGCATTGGTTGTGCCTCTTCAAAGAACACTATTGGCAATATATCCGGATTCACCTCAATCCCTGTCAAGGTGACAAATTTCAAATATACCTGCTCAAATTTTTCGTAATTTTCTCCATGAAACACCGTTACGTTGCCTTCGCAATATACCTCAATGATTGCGTCTTCATACTGCATCGATTCCTCTTCGTGAAACCAGCAAACCACATTGTCCGCAACGATATAAAAAGGCCCCTGCGAAACACCGGCATTCTTTTCAGCAATAAAGACCCTGGTTCCTTCTTTTTTCCATGTACTTATACGTTTGGCAGAAAGAGAAAAGGGTCTGTGTGCAAGGTTGCTGCCGGAAAGCAGACTGTCTGCAAAGGCAGGAGCGCTTAATAATAAAAACAAGGCGAGAGTAAAAAGAAGGCGTGTTATTTTCATAAAAAAATGCTATTTACGAGTGAAAAAAGCCTTTATTTGCTCAATAACAAAATCTTGTTCTTCCCGGGTAATTTCAGGGAAAACAGGTAGGGACAAAACTTCGTTTGCGGCTTTTTCAGATACCGGCAAGTCGCCGGATTTATATCCTAAGTACGCAAAGCATTTCTGCAAATGAAGGGGTACCGGATAATAAATAACCGTCTCTATACCCTGTACTGAAAGATGTTCTTTCAAAAGGTCGCGTTTTGGCGTAGCTATCACATACTGATGATAAATGTGCGTATTGCCGTTCATAATTTCGGGAAGTCTTACAGGCATTCCACTTAAGTGTTCATCATAATAGGCGGCGACTGTCCGGCGCTTTTCCGACCATTCGTTTAAATGCTTCAGCTTCGTATGCAGGATGGCCGCCTGAAGGGCGTCCAGCCGGCCGTTGATTCCAACATATTCATGGTAGTATCTCGTATTCGACCCATGTACACGCAGTGCCTTAATCAAAGCCCCCATCTCATCGTCATTCGCCGTTACAAGACCGCCATCACCGTAAGCGCCCAGATTTTTCGACGGATAAAACGAAAAACAGCCTGTATCGCCCATCGTTCCCGCTTGCTTCCCCTTATAAAAAGCGCCTATTGCCTGCGCAGCATCCTCAACAACATATAATCCTTTCGTTTGCGCCATTTCAAGAATCGCATCCATTTCGGCGCATTGCCCGAACAGGTGAACGGGAAGAAGCGCCTTCGTTTTGCTACTTACCGCAGAGGCGATCTTGCGGACGTCTATGTTGTACGTTGCAGGATCGATATCGACAAACACAGGCAATGCCCCTAATCGTGCAATCGAGCCTGCCGTGGCAAAAAAAGTAAATGGCGTTGTAATAACTTCGTCGCCACTTTTAATGCCACATGCCATTAATGCCAATAATAATGCATCCGTACCGGAAGAAACCCCAATAGCGTATTTAGCGCCGCAATAATTTGCCATACTATTCTCGAACGACTCAACGTAAGGTCCGAGAATAAAAGACTGTTGTGCCAACACATCTAAAACAACAGCGTCTATTTCATTTTGAATACTTTTATACTGCCGCTTTAAATCCTGAGAGGGTATTTTCATAGATAAAATGTCCGCCGTTATCAGATAAATCCAAAAACCTTAACAATGCTAACTTATTATATTTAAATCATTTAAAACGGATTATAAACCAACGAAACTATCTTTGTCAATTAAAAAAGAATGCGATGGGTAACCGCATTAATTAGTGCCTTATCGGTAATTTCTTTGCTTTTTTTTGCAAAATATTTAATTGTCCCTTCTGCGGTTGGCAATCTACAATCTACAATCTACAATCTGCAGTCGGCGGTCGGCAGTTGACCAATGGTCAATTACGAGTGACGAAAGACTAATGACCAATACGTATTAAAAACATTAGCCTTGATTTAAATTAACCATTTTTTGTAAAATTATATTACAAATCAGATTTTCCACGCCCCTATAGCTCAATTGAATAGAGCGTTGGCCTCCGGAGCCAAAGGCTGCAGGTTTGAATCCTGCTGGGGGCATTTAACTCCTAAAATGTTTCCACGTTGAGCTTTACAGTAATTATAATGAGGGGTAAGCTCCCTTTGTTCATACCGGTTTAAAAATATTTTATATCCTTATCCCTATGAAAAAACGCATAGTTCCAAAACGATACCTCATTTCTTTCGACACCCGCACACATTCTCACCTCTTTACCGATATACTTGTGGTAGGGAGCGGGGTCGCCGGCCTAAGCGCCGCCATCCAGGCGTCAAATCATAGCTCCGTGCTCATTATTACAAAAGATAAAATCGACGAGAATAATACCACCTATGCGCAAGGCGGCGTTGCCGTGGTGTTGTCCCCCGGTGATAATATCTCAAAACACAAAAAAGATACCTTGACTGCAGGGCAGGGTCTGTGCAACCCCGCGATTGTTAGCAAGATTATTTCCGAAGGTCCGAAGCGGGTACAGGAAATGATCGAATGGGGAGCGGAATTCGACAAGGAAAACGACCATTTAATCTTTACGCAGGAAGGTGGACATGGTTTTCCCCGAATAATACGCGCCCTTGGCGATTCAACGGGAAGAGAGGTGGAAAACACTCTCATACGTCGTATAAAGAAAAACAAAAACATCAAGGTATTCGAATATACATACGCAATTGACCTTATTACAGCCGACAATTTCTGCCATGGCATAGCGGTGTGGCACCCTAAAAAGGGGACCACGTTAATATGGGCAAAACAGACCATTTTAGCAACGGGAGGATGTGGCCAGGTTTACCGGGAAACGACCAACCCCGGCGTCGCCACCGGGGATGGACTGGCAATGGCATATCGCGCCGGCGCTGCCCTTCAGGACATGGAATTTGTCCAGTTTCATCCCACTACATTATATATAGCCGGTGCGGTGCGTTTTCTTATTACCGAGACGGTAAGGGGCGAAGGCGGCATACTGCTAAATAAGAACGGCGACCGGTTTATGCCAAAATACCATGAAAAAGCCGAGCTTGCGCCCAGGGACGTAGTAAGCCAAAGCATTTTGAAAGAAATGCGTGAAACAGGTAATACGCATGTATCTCTGGACATTCGCCATATCCCCAGGAAAAGACTTTTTACACGTTTCCCGAAAATTAAAGAAATTTGTGAATCTTTCGGCATTGATATCTCCAAAGACCTGATTCCGGTGCGCCCAAGCGCTCATTACATGATTGGTGGAATAAAGGTAAATCGTCTTTCTATGACCACAGTGAAGCACCTCTATGCATGCGGAGAGGCGGCGTGTACAGGCATGCATGGCGCTAACCGTTTGGGAAGCAACTCCCTGCTGGAAGGGTTGGTAATGGGAAACATTGCCGGGATAGAAGCCTGCAAATCGGCGCAAGGCATTAAGACAAATCTCACTCCATTATCAATGAATGAAACGCCGGGAGCCTCCAAAATAAGCTGGCTTGACCTTGAAGACATTGGGGATTCCCTCAAAAGTCTTATGTGGAGGAATGTGGGAATTGAGCGCAACGAAAAGCGCCTGCTCCAGGCGGAAGAAATGATAGACATGTGGTGTAAATATGTAATGGATAAGGAATTTTCAAACCCGGAAGGCTGGGAATTACAGAATATGTTGCTTGTTGCAAGTCTTATAGTGTCATCAGCATACAAACGCAGGGAATCACGCGGCGTTCATCACCGCACAGATTATCCGCAGACCGACGATATTCACTGGAAAAAACATCTGGTTTTGAAGAAATAGCAACATTTTGCCCCCCTGTTAATTTTGAAATCCGAAACAAATTCTAATGACAAAATGATTTGAAATTTTAAACAAATGCATCTTTACAACAATTTTGAGCATAAACGGGGTAAAAATGAAATTTTCAACGGAATACCTTACTTTTAATACGAAGAAACACCGGGAATTGATTAATATTACGAAAGAGGTAGAAAGGATACTCATCAGCAGCGGTATAAAGGAAGGCATGGCGCTGGTTTCCGCCATGCATATTACTGCGGGAGTTTTTATAAACGATGCAGAATCAGGGCTGCATCGGGATATTGAAGAATGGCTGCAAAAACTGGCGCCTGAAGGGCCTGATTATTTCCACCACAGAACCGGAGAATCCAATGGAGACGCACATTTAAAGAACCTCCTTGTCGGCCATCAGGTGATAGTGCCTGTAACAAAAGGAACATTGGATATGGGACCCTGGCAGCAAATATTTTACGCAGAGTTTGACGGACAACGTAACAAAAGACTGGTTATTAAAATAATGGGAGAATAAATATTTGCAATGACAATGAATAACATACAGACAAAACAGAATACATGCACCGGCGAAGAAGCTCCGTGCGTTATGGCATGCCCTATCCGGCAGGATGCGCGTGATTATGTACAGCTTATCGCCAGGGGCCTTTTTAAGGAAGCGTACCGGCTTGTCAGGGAGAGAAATACGCTTCCCGCATCATGCGGACGCATATGTACCCATCCCTGTGAAACAAAGTGCAGAAGGAACAGCACGGACAAGCCGATAGCAATCGCATGGCTCAAGCGCTTCCTCAGCGATAATTATTCCGAAAATATTTACACCAGGCCGGAGCAAACATATCCCGAAAGGATCGCAATAATTGGAGCGGGACCCGCAGGTCTTGCCGCTGCAAATGACCTGGCGCTTATGGGATACTCCTGCACGATATTTGAATCAAACCCGCATCCGGGAGGCATGCTGCGCATGGGCGTCCCCACATATCGTCTGCCAAGGAATGCCATTGACAAAGATGTTGAATTCATACGGCAACTGGGGGTCGAAATAAGATACAACACCACTTTAGGGAAGGATGTTACCTTTGACAGCCTGAAAAAGGAAGGATATGCCGCTATTTTTATAGGCGTTGGATTGCTTGACAGCCGCAATTTACCAATAGAGGGGGCGGAGTATGACGGCGTGTTGAAGGGCATATCTTTCCTGCGCGAGGTCAATGCAACAGGAACCGCTAAAATAGGGAAAAACGTGCTGGTGATCGGTGGCGGAGCCGTTGCGATGGATTGCGCCAGAACCGCCTTGAGGCTTAAAACGGAAAAGGTGTCGGTCGCATGCCTTGAATCACGCAATGAAATGCCTACCACCGATTTTGAGATTGAGGAAGCCGTTCACGAAGGCGTTATATTGTACAATTCCGTGGGGCCAAAACGCATTCTGGGAGAACACGGAAGGGCGACAGGACTTGAAACACTCAGGGTAAAATATGTTTTTGATGAACAAAAACGTTTTCATCCTGCTTTTTACGAGGGTTCGGAATCTGTCATAGAAGCCGATACCATTATCCTGGCAATAGGCCAGACGTCCAACCTCTCTTTCCTGAAAAACCAGGAAGAAATTGAGGTTTCACGAGGGGCGACAATCGTTGTTGCCCCAAATACCTTTGAGACTTCGATGCCGGGTATTTATGCAGGAGGGGACATTGTACTCGGAAGAGGCACCCTCACCGAAGGCCTGGCTCAAGGGAAAAAAGCGGCAATCTCCATTCATAATGCGCTGAGAAACGAAAAACGAAGCGATGAAAAATGGGTAGATAAACCGGAGGTGCCCAAACTGGCGGACGCAAGAGTCCCTCTCGTTAAAAAAGAACAGAAGCAGGACATGCCCATGATGTCGCTCTCAAAGAGATTGCATTCATTTGATGAGGTGGAATTGGGATTTTCTCCCGAAGTTGCCGTCAGGGAGGCCCAACGGTGTATGAATTGCGGCGCCGGCGCGTATGTGGATGAGCATTTATGTGTTGGCTGCATTACCTGCGTAAGGGTGTGTCCTTTTGATGTGCCGGAATTCAGAAACGGTGAAATAACGGCTTACATCGGCGGAGATTGCCAGTCCTGCGGTTTGTGTATTGTGGAGTGTCCCGCAAAGGCCATACGCTTTAAAACGCCGCTGGAAGATAGCGGCAGAGAGAGATTGAAGGCCCTTTTTCAGGACGTCTCGGTTCAAAAGGCAAAACCATTAATCGTCAATTTCTACTGCCAATACGGTTCGCCAGTCGTCGGCAGTGTTGAGGGCAAGAGCAATGCTGTCATAGAAAAACACGTAAAACGCATTGGCGTATTGGGGCTTGGAAAGGTGGAACCCTCCTTATATCTCAATGCGCTTGAATGGGGCGCCGACGGCGTCTTAATAACGGCATGCAAAGAAGATGAATGCCATTTTTGCGCAGAATATGAATGGATAAAAAAACGCTCGGCATATGTGTCAGGATTTTTGAGCAAAATAGGGGTGGATGCCAGGATATTTAAGACACATTTTGTTTCATCGCAGACAGACAATGCGTTTGTGGATATTGCCGTCCAAATGGTAAAAGATATTGAACAAATCAACTTAGTAAAAAGTGCGTAAACTGAAAAAAAACTTATTTACATAAAGGTGTATAAAAATGATTGTCGCTGATGCAAAACCGTTTAACGAAATAGAACAAATGCTTTCGGGATGTAAAAAGGTATACGTTGTCGGGTGTGGTTCATGCGTTACCATCTGCCACACCGGCGGCGAAAAACAGGTAACGGAACTTGCCGCAAAAATCCGGCTTGCCTCAAAGTTAAAAGGGAAACCCGTTGAGGTGGTAGAGGGTTCGGTACTTCGGCAGTGTGAATGGGAATTTATAGAAGAAACAAAAAATGTGGTTGAGGATTGCGATGCCGTTTTATCCATTGCCTGCGGTATAGGCGTGCAATATATGGCGGAACGGTTTCCAAACGCAAAGGTATTTCCCGGACTAAATACAACATTTATGGGAGCGCCTACGGAGCAGGGGGTTTTCTGGGAACGCTGCGCCGGCTGTGGTGATTGTATTATTAGTACCACCGGCGGACTTTGCCCGGTAAGCCGGTGTGCAAAGAGTTTGCTAAACGGTCCGTGCGGCGGCTCACAAAATGGGAAGTGCGAGGTTTCGGAAGAAACACCATGCGTTTGGAATCAGATATATGACCGGCTTGATGCACAACAATTATTGTCAACAATGGAAAACATTGTCCCTCCAAAAGACTGGCGCACCGGCGCAGAAAACCATCCAAGAAAAATGGTGCTGGAACACCTGGTTATGAAAAAGGAAAAAAACGAAACAAGGTAGTTTTTTCGTAATGGGTTCAGCCCCCGGCGGGTTAATTGCAAGCACATGTGATTTTAAAGAATATGTAGAGACGTATTGCATGCGTCTCTACAAAAATATTGAAATTCCTAAGCTGACATCGCCAGAGCCAAGCGAAACAAGCACGAGATAAAAAATACGAAGCACGAAATACGAAACAAATACAAAATCCCAATGAAAAAAACAGGGTTTTGAACATTGAAAATTAGAATTTGTTTCGTATTTCGTATTTAGCATTTCGGATTTCACCATTAAATATTTTGCCAAAAAATGCAAAGAAATTACTGCTAAGATACCTATGGCGGGTTCAAGTTTGCAACTTGAACCCCACGTTTTACATTGTTCCTGCCAGCCTGTAGGTGAGGGATTTAGCCATTAAATAGATAGAGCGCTTTAG